>NZ_QSOO01000011.1:0-149881 GCF_003436255.1 Bacteroides sp. D20
ACAGCTGTGGTAAGAAAAGAACATTGCTGTGGAAAGATTAGTTTTTAGAGAAAAACAAGGTAGTACATCGCAGTTTTTTTCCTAACTCTTAGGTGTCATCTACGCACCATACTGCGACAATCAGTAGAAGCCTTTATCAAATCCACTTCTGTGCCCTACCCAAAGAACGCACAACGGCAGCAAACTCTTCCCGAGGAATGATAGCCTTATTACGTGTTTTCAAACGATTATTATAAACGGTCTGAGGTGAATAATGCAAGAATTCGGCAATCTTCACACTATCAGTGATACCTAAACGCACCAAAGCATAAATGCGCAATTCCGTATTCAGTAACTCACCATCTTTTAGCACAATCTGCTCGTCAGGATGGAGCAAGGCATTGAAGTCACTTACAAAATCCGGATAAATGTGCAAGAAGATAGCATCAAAGTTATGATAGAACTCTTTCAACTCATTCTGTGCCATAGAATGAGTATCGGTTAATGCTTTCACATCCTCCAACTGGTTTGCCTTAAGCTTACGATTGATATTTTTCCGATACTCATCCAGCTTACTGATATAATTGGAACAAATGGAAAAGACATAACCTATGTATTCCTCCTTCACATAGTTGGATTCACGAAGCTGATTATTGGTATCCCTCAACTGTTCATTCAAAGAAGTAAGCTGTACATTCGTTTCTGCCACTTGTCCGTGCATTTTCGAAAGCTCTTCCACATGCTTATTCAAGCGGTTGTTTGCCTCATTCAGCTGTTGGCGCGACTGCTTCAACCGCTTCATCTGCTTGTATATATATAGGAAGGCAAACAAGGATATCAAAGACAAGACACTGACCAGTACCAAATACATACGTAACCGCGCTTCTTGCCTCTGATTACGTTCCTGATAGATCTGATGAATGGTGTCCTGCACCGCAGAGATGCCCACTACCCTCACCCGGTTCCGATATGCCAAGGCATTCTGCAAGCAGTAACTCATGTAGACATAAGCATGGTCAATATCACCCAAACTAAAAAGTACCCCCGCCAGCTCTTCCAACGAAGCAATATCTTTATTGGAGATACGTACATCGGCCATAGCAGAATATATCAGGTAAGTCAGATAATTTTCCTGCTCATCGGACTCGCGATAAAAGCAGGCCAGCACGTAAGCATTCATGGCATCGCGCCGAGTGTCGAATGCAGAATTAAGAATTCCCTTCTGCAAACGTTCTTTAAAAACATACATACTGTCCGTACCTTGTACTACCTGCCCTTTATACCACAAGAACAAGGGGTCTTCAGGGGTAAGAACCATATTCAAAGAGTCCTTGTAAACACGCTCCAACTGTGCATAATGTTCATGCAAAGTACCCATTTCACTACCGGTATACTGATTGAAATGCGAATACAGATACAACATTTGTCCGTAATAGTCCACTAACAATTCTTTGGGGAGCGAACCGCCCGAGACTCCGTCCAACTCATCCTGGGCTTCTTTCAACAGACCGGTGGCAGCCAACAGAAAAGACTTTTTTATCTTCCACTCCATCTGCCGGTATTTATCATTCTGCTTATAAACTATGTCCAAATTGCCTGCCACATAATTCATTGCAGAATCGGCATTATAGACACAATACTCATCATAAAGATTTTTATTCAGCCAATATCTCTCCTCCAAAGTACGCACATCCTTTCGCAACTTGTGCAACTGGGCAATCTTCGCCTCTTTAAGCATAGCAAACGTGTTTTTTTGCGCAATCAGAGAATCAAGACGCACCAGCAGTTCTTTTATCTTTTCACTGTAAGGTGCCGCATTCAGAAAGGTACACCCCATCAGCAAAAATAGTAAAGCTATGATTTTTCTTTTCATTTCTATTATCTATATAAGGCTGAGAGCACAAAGATAAATTAATCTATCTAAACATAAACTACCTCCACCCTAAAAAGTACATGAAATTTAAGAGATATTTCGACCGCTCAAAGCGACAAAACAGTATATACAGACCTCCTTCCATAGTGGCCGACCTTTACTTTACACAGTAATCAGCAAGAACACAACTTATTATATATCTGATATTTACATTTCACACAGACTTACTTCTCCATATTACCTGCCTATCGGACGAATAGGGTTGTCCGCTATCTTTGCAGCACAGAAAGAAAAGTGTACTATGGAAAACCACCAATCTCTATTAGGACATACTTTTCTAATAATAAATTAAATCTTTCAATTAAAGTACTATGAGAATGATTACAAGAAATCTTCTTACGCGGAGTTACAAGCTCCTTTTGACATTACTCGTACTGCTAATGTCAACAAATGCATTTGCCCAACGATTGACAGCTACGGGTAAAGTAACAGATGCTGCAGGCCTGGAGGTCATTGGCGCATCCGTATTGGAAAAGGGTACCGCCAACGGTGTTGTTACCAATCTGGACGGGGAGTTTTCCCTGAGTGTAGGACAGAATGCCACACTGGTAATATCCTTCATCGGCTACAAAACGATAGAGGTAAAAGCAACCACCAACATGAATATCACATTGCAGGAAGATAACGAACTGCTGGACGAAGTGGTAGTTATCGGTTATGGAAGTGTGAAGCGTAAAGACGTAACCACAGCCGTATCCACGGTTTCTACAAAGGATTTGGACCAACGCCCCATTGTATCGGCAGCCCAAGCCCTGCAAGGCAAAGCAGCCGGCGTGTCGGTTATGCAACCCAGCGGTGAACCGGGCGGAGGCATGAGCATCCGCGTACGTGGTACCACCTCATTCAACGGCAGCAACGACCCGCTCTACGTAGTGGACGGTGTGCCCGTGGACAACATCAACTTTCTCTCTCCCAACGACATTGAAAGTCTCTCTATCCTAAAGGATGCCTCATCGGCAGCCATCTATGGTTCGCGTGCAGCCAACGGTGTGGTACTGATTACGACCAAAGCCGGAGCAGAAGGCAATGCCAAAGTGGCACTGAACGTACAATATGGTATGACGAAAGTAGCCAAGAGCATGGATGCCCTGAATACAGAACAATACCGTGAGTTACAGGAAGAAATCGGGGCTGTCAACCCCGCTGCCCTTGAAGGTCTAACAGACCAGACAGACTGGTTTGATGAAGTTTACAAAACCGGACAGACCCAAAACTACCAGGTGTCCGTATCTAACGGAAACGAAAAGATGAAATACTTCCTCTCTGCCGGTTATCTGAATGAAAAAGGCATTTTGGAAGGCACGTACTTCAAACGATATAGCTTCCGTGCCAACATTGACAACCAGATACGCAGTTGGCTGAACGTAAGTGCCAATATCTCCTACTCCGACAATATCGGAAACACCGGCATCATTTCCGGTACGGGTGCCAACCGTGGCGGTGTAGTCCTCTCGGTTATCAACACACCGACCTATGCTCCTATTTGGGACCCTGAAAAGCCGAATCAATACAATAAGAACTTCTACGGGGTAAATATCATGAACCCGATGGAAAACCTGGCCCGCCAGAAAAACAACAAGAACAAGGAGAACCGCCTCATCGCATCCGGAGCCGCTACCATCAGCTTTCTGCCCAACCTGAAGTTGAAATCATCCGTAGCCCTGGACCGCCGTAACGGTGTAAGCACCACATTCCTCGATCCAATATCGACCACCGACGGACGCAACAGCTTCGGTACAGCTTCCGACAACCGAAACATGAATACCGTATTGGTTTTCGACAATATATTGACTTACAACACCAACATCAAGAAACATGGTATCGACGTCATGGCAGGTTCTTCCTATACCAAATCGGACTATACCAACAGCTGGATAAACGGCTCACACTTCCGGGACGATAAGATACAGACTCTGAATGCCGCCAATAAAATTTCATGGGACGGTACCGGAACAGGAGCTTCACAGTGGGCTATCTCTTCCTATTTCGCCCGCGTGTCCTACAATTATGACAGCAAGTACATGCTTACCATGAACATGCGTGCCGACGGTTCGTCCAAACTGCATCCCGACCATCGTTGGGGCATTTTCCCGTCCTTCTCGGCTGCCTGGCGCATTTCATCGGAAAAATTCATGAAAGACATCACTTGGATTGATGACCTGAAACTCCGTGGCGGCTGGGGACAGACCGGTAACCAAAGCGGCATAGGCGATTACTCGTATCTGCAACGCTACAACATCAACCGCATACCGTGGTTCGAAGAGGGCAACGACCATGCTGTTCCCGGCATCAGCCAGGCCAACCTGAGAACAAGTGACCTGAAATGGGAAACCACCAGCCAGACCAACATCGGCCTTGACCTGACCGTACTGAACAACAGACTGACCTTCAGCATGGACTACTATTACAAGAAAACCACAGACATGTTGATGAACGTAAGTCTGCCTGCGGGTGCGGCAGCAACCACCAGCATCACCCGTAACGAAGGCGAGATGACCAACAAGGGATTCGAGTTCGCCATCAACTCCCACAACCTGACCGGCGAGTTTTCCTGGGATACAGACTTCAACATTTCTTTCAATAAGAACAAGCTGACCAAGCTGTCATTGCAGAAAATCTATACCGCAGCAAGCAGTGCCGAGGTGGTGAAAGAGAATATCGTACGCAATGAGCCCGGACGTCCTTTGGGTGGTTTCTACGGTTACATCAGCGACGGCGTAGACCCTGAAACCGGTAACCTGATCTATCGCGACCTTAACGAAGACGGCAAGATTTCCACTTCCGACCGTACCTATATCGGCGACCCGAACCCCGACTTCATCTACGGATTGACAAACACCTTTACATGGAAAGACCTCAGCCTGAGCATCTTCATCCAGGGAAGCTACGGAAACGACATCTTCAATGTGTCCCGTATGGAAACCGAAGGCATGTACGACGGCAAAAACCAGTCAACGGAAGTATTGAAACGCTGGAGAATCCCCGGACAGATTACGAATGTCCCGAAAGCCAACTTCAACATCAAGAACTCCACTTATTTTGTAGAAGACGGCAGCTACCTGCGTGTCAAAGACATTTCACTCTCTTACAACATCCGTTGCCGCCAGTTCAAGAAATGGGGTATCAGCCGCGTACAGCCTTACTTTACCGCCAGCAACTTGCTGACCTGGACCAGCTATTCAGGTATGGGCCCCGAAGTGAACCAATATGGCAACAGCGGTTCTGTACAGGGCATCGACTATGGAACTTACCCGCAGAGCAAATCATTCGTTTTCGGTATCAATGTTGAATTCTAAAAAAGGAAGAAATAACTTATGAAACTAAACCATATATATAAAAGTATAGCTTGCGGTGTATTGTTGGCAATGACCGCAACCTCATGTGACTTGGACTATAATCCGGTAGACACCTACTCGGATGTAACGGAAGGAGTGAACAAAACTGATGAAAAGCCTATTTTCAACAGTGTGCAAGACGTGGAAACTTCAATGGTAACCCTTCACAAAAAATTTCGTGACCGGCAGGAGCACTGGTATGTCGACAAACTGCTTATCGGTGACGCTCATTCCGATAATGCCTACGCCGGAACAACGGGGGCCGAAGTGGTGCCTTACGAAACCAACTCCATTGAAGGCTCTAATTCTGTACTAAAACGTGACTGGGACCGTTTCTTAGGCGACATTGCCGTTGCCAACCGCATCATCGTGGGCTGTGACCAGCTCAAGGCACTCAGTGAAAGTGAACGCGGCAAGTATCAGTCACAAGCCAAGATATTCCGTGCCATGGTCATGTTCGATATGGTACGCTTATGGGGTAACTTCCCGGTCATCACTACCGTGGGCGGTGACATTACCGAAGACAACGTAGAAGAAATGTACCCGACCTATTTTCCTCCACAGAATACGGCTGAAGAGGCTTACGCCCAAATAGAGAAAGACCTGACTGAAGCAGTGGAAAACCCCAACACACCGACAAACGACACATCAGACAAGAGCATACTTACCAAATCGGTGGCACGTGCCATGCTTGCCAAGGTCTATGCAGAAAAACCTCTGCGCGATTATGCAAAGGTTATCAAATATGCCGATGAACTTGCTGCCGACGGCTTCGACCTCGTGGAAGACTTCAGCGACCTTTGGGCGTATGATACGGAAAAAAAAGACTGCCGGGTACGCAATACCAAGGAGGCAATTCTCGAAGCCCACTTTCCTCCCGGCTCCGGCAACTGGTGTACTTGGATGTTCGGCCGTAACTTGAGCAACTGGGATGAAAGTTTCACCTGGGCCAAATGGATTACCCCTTCCCGTGACCTTATCCGCCTCTATGAAGAGCAAGGAGACACGAAACGTTACAATGAATCTGTTGTATGGTATGACTGCGGATGGAGCAACTATTATCCGGCAGACCATTATGCCTTCATGTACAAATGCCGCTCTGCGTTCAACAGCATTATCTATCTGCGATATGCCGATATCCTGCTCCTCAAAGCCGAAGCAAAAATTATGGGAGAGGCTCCCGACCTGAACGGTGCAGCCGACATCATCGACCGCATCCGCAACCGCGCCGGACTGGGCAAACTTCCACAAAGCACCCGCAGCAGTAAAGAAGCATTGCTCCAAGCTTATATGGACGAACGCCGCATGGAGCTTGCCTTTGAAGGACAGCGCTGGTACGACCTTTGCCGCCTCAATAAGGTAGAAGAAGTGATGAACGCCGTTTACGCCAAAGACAGCGGCCGCCATGCACAAGAAAATCTGTTCAATGAGAACTCCTATCTGCTGGCTATTCCCCAAGGAGCCATCGACCAGAACGAAAATCTGATACAGAACCCGGGCTATTAATACTAATGAGTAATATAAAAATCAATTGAATATGAATTTAAGAAATATATTCACTACCGCATTAGGCTGCTTCACCATACTGGCAGCCTGCGGCAATGACAATGACAGTAACATCACCCCTACACCGGAACCCAAGCCAGACCAACCCACGGAAGAGGCAAAGGATGTTACCCTCTATGTAACGAACACCAGTCGTACTTATGATTTGACAAAGTCCGGGCTGACCTTCGGCACCGGAAGCAACATGTCACCTTCTACCGTGACACTTGACCCTGCCACCCGCTATCAGGAAATGGACGGTTTCGGTGCAGCCATCACCGGCTCTACCGGTTACAACCTGATGCAGATGACACAAGAGAACCGCACGAAGTTTCTGACTGAAACATTCTCGGACAAAGAAGGCTATGGCTTCAGCTATGTACGTATTGCCATCGGTTGTTCCGACTTCTCATTCAGTGAATTCACTTGCTGTGACGAAAAGGGGCTTGAGCACTTTGCCCTTCCGATGGAAGACACCAAATATGTGATTCCTATATTGAAGGAAATTCTGGCAATCAATCCTGCCGTCAAAATAATTGCCGCTCCCTGGACATGTCCGAAGTGGATGAAAGTGAAAAGCCTGGAGGAACGTGTACCCTTTGACTCATGGACCAGCGGACACTTGAACCCCGAATATTACAGAACGTATGGCGACTATTTCGTAAAATGGATACAAGCTTTCGAAAAGGAAGGCATCAAAATCCACGCTGTGACTCCGCAGAACGAACCGCTGAACCACGGTAACTCAGCATCCTTGTTCATGGGATGGGAAGAAGCCCGTGACTTCATCAAGACCGGCCTGGGCCCTGCCTTCAAAGAAGCCGGAGTTACTACAAAGATTTATGTTTTCGACCATAACTACAACTACGACAATCTGGCCGACCAAAAAAGTTACCCTACCAAGATTTATGATGATGCGGAAGCCTCACAATACATTGCGGGCGCTGCCTACCATAATTATGGCGGTAACCGTTCTGAGTTGCTGAATATCCACAAACTCTATCCCAACAAGGAACTGCTTTTTACGGAAACCTCCATCGGTACTTGGAACTCCGGTCGCGATTTGGAAGCACGCCTGCTTAACGATATGGAAGAAATAGCATTGGGAACAGCCAACAACTGGTGCCGCGGCACCATTGTGTGGAATCTGATGTTAGACAGTGACCTGGGACCGGTAAGCCCCTCAGATGGTTCTTGCAAGACCTGCTACGGTGCAGTGGATATTGACAATACAAACTATTCTAAAATTGTCCGTAATTCCCATTATTACCTTATCGGGCACATGTCTTCAGTCGTGAAACCGGGAGCTGTACGTATCGGAACGACCGGTTACACAGCCAACGGAATCACCTACTCCGCCTTCGAGAATACGGACGGTACCTATGCATTCGTATTGGCAAACAACAATGCAGATGCCAAGCGAATCACCGTAAGCGACGGCACACACTACTTTTCCTACGAAGTTCCGGCCAAAGCAGTCGTTTCTTACCGTTGGAAAAAATAAAACTAATAATTTAAACAGAAGATTATAATGAAAAGCTTAAAATACTATCTAATGGCATTGGCAGGCATAGCCATGCTGAATGCTTGCAGCGATGACGATCCGGTTCCCGGCAACCCGACAATGGACTTTCAGGCAGAACCTTCTTCAGCCTTGTTCGGAGACAGTCTGCCTTTTACAATCAAGGCATCGGACGCAGATGTACCCCTTTCCACGTTAAAAGCGCGGTTATACTTCAGCGACGAAATGGTGTCAGAGACTATAATCCGTACAAAAGTAAACGGTCAAGACTATACCGGGAAAATATATGTTCCCTATCTGGCAAATATTCCCAACGGAACAGCTACATTGAAGTTCATTCTGCAGAACATCAATTTCACAATTACAGAAAAAAGCTATGACGTGGCGCTGAGTCGTCCGGACTTCCCCTACCTAACTCTGATTTCCGGAGACCAAGAATACCGCATGGAAAAAGTCGCAGCCAATCAGTATAGCGTGACCGGTGAATTTGCACAAAAAGTGAAAGGTTACATCAAAGCTCCTAAAGTAGGCGCCAACGGGAATGAAATCAACTTCGGATGGAGCAACGGTGCCATTACACAAGGTACCTCCAGTGAAATTACCTTCTCCAATCTGTCAGCTGGAGAATATTCCATCTCCTTCAATACGTTGACTTATGCAGCCGCTCCTTTCGTGAAACTACTGCTGAACGGTTCTGAAATGGAGATGGTGGATGATGACCATTACAGCATCGACCTCAATCTGAAGCAAGGGGACAACATCACTGCAGACATTCCCAACTTCGACCAATATTGGATAGACCCCGACTTCTTCGAAAAGAATGAAGACGGTTCGCTGAAGTTCCTGCCCATCGATGGAACTTATCGCGTCATTGCCAACCTGGCCCTGAATTATCTGGAAGTATTGAAAATGAACGGAACAAGCACCGCCACTCTGAACGATGACGGAACCGGCGCCCTTTGGATTATCGGTGACGGTATCGGTAAACCTTCCGTAGCGACCAATGCCGTAGGTTGGACCACAGAGAAAGGACTCTGTATGTCACAGATTGAAGCGAAGAAGTATCAGGTAACAGTAGTAGCGGGAGAGCAAATCAAATCTGATGACATCAACTTCAAGTTCTTCCACCAGCAAGGTTGGGGAGGTGAATATAAAAACGATGCCTTGTCTACCACCAGTGACTTAGTATTTATAGGTGACGGTACCAACGGACGTGATGCCGGCAACTTGGGCCTCGTAGAAGGCAAAAGCCTGGAAAACGGTGTCGCTTACCGGTTCACAGTTGACGTAACGGCAGGTGTCTCTTCGGCAGTTCTGACAGTAGAAAAGGTAGAAAGATAGACGGATAACGCAGAAGATTAACTAAATGAGAAAGGGGCTGGCTCTATAAAAGAGTTCAGCCCCTCTTGTTTATGCAGAATATATGTTCCGGATTTAGCTTAAACCTTCTTTCGCCTCTTCTTGTGGAATACGTATCGAAGTGTAAAGCTCAAGAATGGCGGCTATCGTCAGAGACACAATCCATTCATTGCCCCTTGTAAAGAGCATGAATGCCCCCGTAAGCACCAGCAAAAGCGCACCGAATATTTGCTGTCGGCGCAGGCGTTTGACAGTGGGACTTTTACATTTGGACGGAGAATTAATTTGGGCCAAAGCAACCATCGTAGCGCCGATAGTATATATATAAGGTGAAAGAGGCCAGCCCGTGATATAAACGGCAGCTCCTGCCAAGAGCATCACGGCCCCTACTGCGAAAAGGGCAGGTATCAGTTGTTTCATTCTTCTATATCTTCTTCAAATACATAAATATCCTCATTGGGCTTTTTCATCAGATACTTCTCACGGGCAATCCGTTCGATGGCACCGGAGTCGACGGCAAGCTCATTGAGCCGTTCGGTATTCTCCTCGTATTCCTTGCGGTACTTTTCTATTTCATCGCGCAGACGGCTTTCTTCCCGGGCGTAACCCAAACGGCGTACAACACTGTTCTCATCCAGGAACCCGATAATTACAGCAAACAACGCAAGCGTAATCAAATATTTATGCTTGCGGACAAAAGACCAAAGAGAAGCAAGTTTATCCATCTCGTTATCTACTATTTAGCAATTTATCATTCATGATGGAGCTTGTCCATCATATAACTTCACGTCACAAAGATAAGAGGAATAACCGAAAGATTTCTTTTTTTTGTGTACATTTGCACAAAAAGCAAAGAATATCCCGAATATGGAAAACTATATCGTATCTGCACGGAAATATCGTCCCTCGACCTTTGAGTCTGTGGTAGGCCAACGTGCACTGACCACTACCTTGAAGAACGCCATTGCCACCGGAAAATTGGCGCATGCCTATCTTTTTTGCGGTCCAAGAGGCGTGGGAAAAACAACTTGTGCCCGTATCTTTGCTAAAACAATCAACTGCATGAGCCCCACAGCAGACGGCGAGGCATGCAACCAATGTGAATCCTGCACTGCCTTCAATGAGCAGCGCTCCTACAATATCCATGAGCTGGATGCCGCCTCAAACAACTCTGTGGATGACATCCGCCAATTGGTGGAGCAGGTACGCATTCCACCTCAGATAGGCAAATACAAAGTATATATCATTGACGAGGTACATATGCTGTCCGCCTCGGCTTTCAATGCTTTCCTGAAAACACTGGAAGAGCCTCCACGCCATGCCATATTCATCCTTGCCACTACCGAGAAGCACAAGATATTGCCCACCATCCTTTCACGCTGCCAAATATATGATTTCAGCCGGATTGGTGTGGAAGATACCGTAGCACACCTCGCATATGTCGCCTCCAAAGAAGGTATCACTGCTGAACCGGAAGCGTTGAATGTCATTGCCCTCAAAGCAGACGGCGGTATGCGCGACGCACTATCCATCTTCGACCAGGTGGTAAGCTTCACCGGAGGACACATCACCTATAAGAGCGTGATTGAAAACCTCAATGTGCTGGACTATGAATACTACTTCAAACTAACCGGATTCTTTCTTGAGAACAAAATCAGTGACGCGTTGCTATTACTGAATGATGTGCTCAACAAAGGCTTCGACGGCAGCCACTTCATCACCGGACTTTCATCCCACCTGCGCGACTTGCTTGTCAGCAAAGACCCGGCGACACTGCCGTTGCTTGAAGTGGGCGCAAGCATCCGCGAACGTTACCAAGCACAAGCACAGCAATGCCCCCTCCCTTTTCTTTACCGTGCCATGAAGCTCTGCAACGATTGTGACCTGAACTACCGTGCCAGTAAAAACAAACGGCTACTGGTAGAGCTCACTCTGATACAAGTGGCACAACTGACCGCCGAGGAGGACGACGGTGCCAATGGGCGCAGCCCTAAACAAGCTATAAAACCCATATTCACGCAGCCTGCCGCCGCTCAGCAGCCACAGGCCACTGCTGCCATGCCCCAACAAACCGTACAGCCGGCAGTACAGACAAACAGCACTCCCCAACCTGCTGCCACGCAGCATAGTAATGCAACAACTCCACATGCCACACCTGCTGCCGTATTAATGGCGCAAGGGAGAGAAGAGAAAAAAATTCCGGTCATGAAAATGTCCGGATTAGGGGTCTCCATCAAACGCCCCCATATAGAAGAGGAACAAAGAAACCCTTCATCTAACCCTACTGCCGCCCACCAAGCAGCACAACCGGAAGAAGACTACATCTTCAATGAAAGGGATTTGAACTATTACTGGCAGGAGTATGCCGGACGTATGCCCAAGGAGCAAGTAGCCATAGCCAAGCGCATGCAGAACATGCGCATCACTTTAATAAATGACACAACTTTTGAGGCTGTGGTAGACAATGAAATCGTTGCCAAGGAATTTACCGGCATGATACCCACTCTGCAAAATTACCTACGTACCCGGCTAAAGAACCGCAAAGTCACCATGACTGTCCGGATTAGTGCTCCTACTGAAAAGGTACGTGCCTATGGACGCGTTGAAAAATTCCAAATGATGGCACAAAAGAACAGTGCACTATTACAACTAAAAGAAGAGTTTGGTTTGGAACTCTATTAATCCCTTCCAATCGCCTGCATAAAGTTGCTAACAAATTGAGTATAAAGGATAAAAAAACATCTATTTAATTTTTTATTTATTCATTTATATTTATTTTTGCCAATAATAAACAAAAGAGGCAAACAAACATTTGAGAACAAAAACAATTATATGGATGCTATTGGGGCAGATACTGTATACTTCTGTCTTATCAGCACATACAATAGCCAATCAAGAAAAGCAGAGTATTCTGCAATCATTGGTCAAAAGACAAGTTCTCTATGATGACTCTATATCCATAGACAGTGTCATTGCGTGGAGTGAGCAACTTCTTCCCATCCTACAATCAAATGAAGATAGAACAACATATTTTCTATTACAACTTCAATTGGCCAATGCCTATACATTGCGCGGCGATATCAGCTTAGCAACGAACCGGGCACAACTTATGTACGAAGAAGCTAAAGCAACAGACTACCAATTTGGTATGGTAGTGGCCAACCAAGCCATCGGAGACGCCTATAATACAATAGCCAACATGGGGGATAAAGCCCTGGAATCATACCAGGATGCTTTGACTGAACTATCCAACATTTCAGACCAGCATCCATATAGGACACAGCTTCTTTTAAAAATGTCCAACGTTCTGCAACGGAAAGGACGTCTGGAAGAAGCGGAAAAAATCCTGGAAGAGCTGGAGAAAATATTATATCAGGAGCCTGACTACCCGACAGACTTCTTTTTCTGCATCGAAAAGACGAATTTTGCCATTTCCCATGGACACCTCTCACAAGACTATCTTGATGAAGCAAACATCTGGCTCCACAAAATGGACTCCATTTACCAACTGCACCCAGAGAAGTTCTATCGGTTTCACTTGGATTATACCACTGCCGCCTACTATAGAGCCATGGGAAATTGGGACAAACAATACTGGAAACAAGCTCTGGACATCTACTCCAAATTGCAAGCAGAATACTCCGGTAATAAGCGCTCCACGTATTACCGCTGGACTTCGCTGGAAAAAATCTATCTCTGTAAAATACAAGGCATGGCCATGGAAGCCTGCCGAATCTACCAGGAATTGTATCCTCCTATAGATACACTCGCTTCACAAAGCTATATCCGGCAAATCAATACGATAAAGGCAAAATACCAGGTAGATAAGGCAGAGACGGCCAGCAATAACGAATACAATAAAATCATAACCAGCATATTGGTAGGAACGATGGCATTAGTAACGTTATTTGTTCTACTTGCCATCCTACTCAAAAGGCAACGGGAAAAGGTGAAACTCTCCACCCAAAAACTGGCAACATCACGGATAAATGCCGAAAATGCCATGCGTGCAAAAAGCGTGTTCCTCTCGAACATGAGCCACGAAATCCGTACCCCACTCAATGCATTATCGGGCTTTTCATCCCTATTGACGGAAGAGGGACTGGACGATGAGACACGCCGTCAATGCAATGAAGTTATCCAACAGAACTCAGAACTATTGCTGAAGCTTATTAACGACGTGATAGATCTATCGAGTCTTGAATTCGGCAAACTGCAATTCTGTATTGCACTACATGATGCCGTAAGCATCTGCAGAAACGTGATAGATACCGTGAATAAAGTGAAACAGACACAAGCTGAACTCACATTCACCACCGAGCTGGAAGAAATGCCCATCGAGACTGACGACTCACGCCTGCAGCAAGTCCTGATTAACCTACTGATAAATGCTACCAAATTTACCCCACAAGGCAGCATTGTCCTAAAGCTGGAAAAAGAAACGGACGATACCGTACTATTCACCGTAACAGATACCGGTTGCGGCATTCCCAAAGACAAGCAAGCCAACATTTTCCAACGTTTTGAAAAGCTGAATGAGAATGCTCAAGGCAGTGGGTTGGGACTCTCCATATGCCAACTTATCATAGAGCATATCGGCGGACAAATATGGATTGATTCAGAGTATGCCGAAGGCTCACGCTTCTGCTTCACCCATCCCATAAGCCAGAAAGGCAGAAAGGAGAATAAGAAATGAAACAGATATTTACATTGCTCATTGCCTTATGCTGGCTGTTACCGTCCGCACACGCAGATGTGCGACGGACAGAAGCCAAGGATAGCCTGCTACGTATATATCTTGCCTCCCCAGCCGATACCACCAGATTGGAAACCCTATATCAGATAGCACTGCTTGACCAACTGTCACCGACATTCATCTATTACGAGAACAAATTACTGGAAGAGGCCATCGCCCAGAAAAATATACTTTACCAGAGTGCGGCCATATATGCGCACATTATTTATTACTACAACCTACTGGACCAAAAACATGCAGAACAATGGCTGAAGAGGCTCGAACAGTTGTCTGAAGAGCACAACTACTACCGTCATTACTTCAGAGGCAAAAAGATGATGATAGAATTCTATGTCATCAGCCAGAAGATTGAATTAGCCCTCAAACAAGCACAAGACATGTACGACAAGGCTCAAAGTCTTGGCAACCATGACGGTATGCGCGAAGCATGCCTATGCCTGATGACTGGATATTTCAATACCTTACGTTACAAAGAAGGAATCACCTACCTAAACAAGGCTTTTGAACTGACAAGTCCGGATTCCTCCCTTGCCACTCAGATTGATTTATTGACAAAAGCGGTACTGGCTTACTCATATCTGCATGACAATGACAACATGTTCCGGTATCTGGAGGAACTCAACAATGCAAAAAACAGATTGCAGGAAGAAGGCACCACCGTACTGACAAACGGCTATACCAATTTGTATCTGCTCATAGATTTACAATACGCCCTTTACTATACCCGCCTTCAACGTCCTGCGGAAGCATGGGAATATTTGCAGAAAGCAGAGCGGCATCTCAGTACATCTTCATTTCTTCCTTATCGGTTGATACGTTTGGCAGCATATGCCGAATATTACCAACTGACAAAAGAATACGACAAAGCTTTGGTTTATTTAGAAGACGCCATTGAACTTGTAACCCCTATTTCACTGGATGATGCCATGATTTATGGACTTCAGAAAGCGGATATATTAGTAAAGATGGGGTTTCCGGACGACGCACTTCCTGTCTATAAACAAATAACCAAGGCAAAAGATTCGTTATATACAGTATTCTCCACCTCACAGATAGAACAGATACAAAGCCTATATAATATGGACCAACTGCTTTTCCAAAAAGAACAGCGGCAAGCCACTTTTCACCGTATCTGTCTCGTTACCTCCATCATCATCATTATAGCCTTGTTACTTTTCAACCTACATATGTATAGAAGCAGGAAGCGGCTGCAACAAGATGAGAAGGAAATGCGTAAATTGGCAATTATTGCCGAAGAAGCCAACGAAATAAAAAGCCGTTTCCTTGCCAATATGAGTTATAATATCCGTATTCCACTGAACAATGTAGTCGGTTTCTCCCAACTGCTTTCCACCGACAACGAACTGGATGAAGAAGAGCGAAAAGAGTATTCCGGTATTATCCAGACCAATTCGGGTGAGCTTATCCAACTGGTAAACGACGTATTGGACCTCTCACGCCTGGAAGCGAATATGATGAAATTTCAATTGCAGGATTGTAATGTAAAAGAATGGTGCAACGAACTAGGTTGTCTAATACAAATGCGTAGTGAAGGCCGTATCCTCCTGGAACTACAAGTGGAGGTGGGAGATGTGCGTATCCATACCGACGTCAACCGCCTTACACAAATAGTGACAAGTATGCTGCTTTATCCGAACGACTGCAAAGAAACGCGCAAAGTCAGCATGTTCTTGGTCAACCATCCGGACAAACACATCATCGCATGCCGGATAGAGAACAGTCCTATAGCCGATTCCAGGTTTGCCTCTCAAAAAGTATCAGTGCAACAGAAAATCAACCAGTTGTTCTTTGAACATTTCAAAGGTACCTATCAAACCGAGAATGTCGAAGAAGGAGAAATCGCAGTGATTACTTTTACCTATCCGACTCTTTCTTAAAAGTTGAAAATCGGCTTAAGCTCCAGCTAAAGCCAATAGTATCAGAGCAATTCGTTTACGAAATTCAAAAACGAACATTTTTCAGTCTCTGCGGTATGCTGTGTCGCTTTCTCGACTCCTTATTTAGACGACATACAAATTATACGTTTTTAATCAAGATTGATAGCAAGTAATAAAGAAAACCACTATTTTTGCCGAACGAATTAGTACTAATAATAATTTAAATCTAAAAGAAAATGGCTTACGTAATTAGTGACGATTGTATTGCTTGCGGAACTTGTATCGACGAGTGTCCGGTTGGCGCTATCTCTGAAGGTGATATCTATCATATCGACCCTGAGACTTGCACAGAGTGTGGTACTTGTGCAGATGTTTGTCCTTCTGAAGCAATTCATCCGGGAGAATAATACAATCCCAGTATCAAAAACAAAAGCGTGGGTAGATAAACTGCCTGCGCTTTTTTATATCCCCCACGTGAAATTCAGTACCTTCACCCCCCTCATTGTTATTTTCTATATACGGATAATACGTTAGTTCACAGACATGAACACTTTGTTCCATAAGTATAAAACAAAGTGTTCATATAGTAGAAAACAAAATGTTCGTATAATATAAAACAAAGTGTTTATACTGTATGGAACAGAGTGTTCGCTATAATGAAACAAAGTGTTCGTCATAACAAAACAAAGTGTTCGTCATAACAAAACGAACAGTCCGCTTTGATGAAACGAACTGTTCGTGACAGCATGACAGATGTCTTGCTAAAATAAGTTTGTAGAAGAAGTTAGAATCACTTCAGATTAGCCAGTACTTCTTTTATACGACGGATAGCTTCAACTATATTTTCATCGCTGGTTGCATAACTCATACGAATGCATTCGGGAGCTCCGAAAGAAGCACCACCTACGCAAGCCACATGAGCCACTTCCAACAGATACATGGCCAAATCATCTGAATCATTGATTTTACGTTCTCCGGCAGATTTACCGAAGAATGAATCGCATTTAGGGAACAGATAGAAAGCACCTTCCGGTACATTCACCTCGAAACCCGGAACTTCCTTGGCCAACTTTACAATCAAATCACGACGACGCTCGAAAGCCTTGCGCATTTCCTCCACCGGAACTTGTGTACCCGTATAAGCAGCCTCAGCAGCCTTCTGAGATACAGAACAAGGACCGGAAGTATACTGTCCCTGCAATTTATTGCAAGCCTTCACAAGCCATTCCGGACCTGCAATGAAACCGATACGCCAACCAGTCATTGCATATGCTTTGGAAACACCATTCACAATGACCGTACGCTCTTTCATTTCGGGGAATTGTGCTATGCTCTGATGCTTGCCGATATAGTTGATATGTTCGTAAATCTCATCGGCAATCACAACAACCTGCGGATACTTTGCCAATACTGCGGCCAGGCCTGCCAACTCCTCCTTGCTGTACACCGAACCCGTAGGGTTAGAGGGAGAGCAAAGAATCAGCGCCTTTGTCTTCGGGGTGATGGCAGCCTCCAGCTGTGCAGGTGTTATCTTAAAGTCCTGGTCGATACCGGCAGGTACGATAACCGGCGTACCCTCAGCCAACTTTACCATTTCCGGATAACTGACCCAATAGGGAGCAGGTACAATTACTTCGTCACCCGGATTTACCAATACCAGGATTGCATTGCAAACCGACTGCTTGGCACCATTGGCGCAAGAAATTTGTGCGGCGGTATATTCCAGACCGTTTTCCTTCTTCAACTTCTCTACAATTGCATTACGTAAGGCAGGATAACCCGGCACTGGAGAATAGCGAGAAAAGTTATCGTCTATCGCCTTTTTCGCAGCCTCTTTAATGTGGTCGGGAGTATTGAAGTCCGGTTCTCCCACACTCAGGTTAATTACGTCTACGCCTTGAGCCTTCAGCTCTGCGCTCTTTTGAGACATAGCCAGTGTCGCAGAAGGCGACAAACTGTTTAAACGATCTGATAATTGGTTCATTTTGTTACTATTTAATGATTGTTACGCAAATCCGGTTGCAAAATAAGCGATTTTCTTTGATATAAGAAAACAAAAAGACAGTTACTTATTGAAATGAAGTGTATGTCCCATACGTTCTTTCTTGGTACGGAGATAACGCTCGTTGTATGGATTCGGAGTAGTCTCAATAGCTACGTTCTCCGTTATTTCCAAACCGTAAGCCTCCAAGCCCACACGTTTCACGGGATTATTGGTCATCAGCCGCATTTTGTGCACTCCTATCTCACGAAGAATCTGGGCACCCACACCATAATCACGCTCGTCTGCCAGATGTCCCAGGCAAATATTAGCATCCACAGTATCCATGCCTTCTTCCTGCAATTTATATGCTTTCATTTTTTCCATCAGGCCAATGCCGCGACCTTCCTGATTCAGATATACAACTACCCCCTTACCGGCTTTCTCTATCATCTCCATTGCCTTATGCAGCTGCTCGCCACAATCACAGCGTTTGGAATTGAATATATCACCAGTGGCACAAGAAGAATGTACACGCACCAGAATCGGTTCATCCAATTCCCAAGTACCCTTGAACAAAGCTACATGTTCCAAACCGTTCGACTTCTGGCGGAAAGGAATCAAACGGAAATGACCGTGGTCTGTAGGCATATCCACTTCCACTCCTTTTTCTACAATAGACTCCTGCTTCAAACGGTAGGCAATCAAGTCACGGATAGAAATCAATTTCAAGCCAAATTCATCTGCCATTCTGCGCAATTCGGGCAAACGGGCCATTGTACCATCCTCATTCATTATTTCCATAAGGGCTCCCGCCGGATAAAGTCCAGCCAAACGTGCCATATCAATAGTAGCCTCCGTATGTCCGGCACGGCGCAACACACCTTTCTCCTGGGCATACAATGGATTAATGTGGCCAGGACGCCCGAAAGTGGCCGGAGTAGAAGCCGGATCGGCCAACGCCTGGATAGTAGCAGCGCGGTCTGCCGCAGAAACCCCGGTACTGCAACCTTCCAACTTGTCAATAGTCACCGTAAAGGGAGTACCCAATACAGAAGTATTATCCGATACCTGATGCGGCAAATCCAGTTCCTTGCAACGCGAAACTGTAATTGGAGCACAAAGTACACCACGGGCATGCTTCAACATAAA
Organism: Bacteroides sp. D20; assembly: GCF_003436255.1. Lineage (NCBI taxonomy): Bacteria > Pseudomonadati > Bacteroidota > Bacteroidia > Bacteroidales > Bacteroidaceae > Bacteroides > Bacteroides sp. D20. The sequence goes on from NZ_QSOO01000011.1 coordinate 19,461, forward strand.
GTTTACTTTCTCCGGTGTAATCTTTTCAGCTGCAATTATCAAATCACCCTCATTCTCACGGTCCTCATCATCCACAACAATCACAAAGTTACCGGCTTTGAAGTCTTCAATGGCCTCTTCTATCGTATTCAACTTTACATTTTCCATAATCTATTTTGTTTTTATTTATTCTGATCTCTTTCTATGATTCCAATCACATCTTCATTTGTCTTGATAATCCGCTCCATATCCTTATTCAGACGGATACGGAATGCCCAGATACGGAAATAAAAGAACAAGCCTATCGGGAAAACAATACCGCAGAGCAAGTTTAACCAATAATTGCGGAACGGACGGACATGCGCATGGATGGGGATGACCGGATAGGTGTTCAGCGCTGTCAACAAAGTAACGGATCTTGTATTCGACATCTCATCTATCAGACTCTCCAAACGTTCGTTAATATCTTCCACTGCCTCATCCTGGCTATCAGTCATCCACAATTTAAAGTAATTGGGAGCACGTTTCAACCCCTTTCTATCAGCATATTCACGACAGTCTACGGACAAAGCCTTCAGCTCTTCCGGAATACGTGTATAATCAGGATCATGGATGATTACTTCCTTACGGAACAGATGGCGTACACTGCGAATACCCACAACCTTCTTGAACCAATTTATATAAGCATCAGCATTCAATACCACTGAATCATTGTTGGATTTATATGTCAAGAACGCACCCAATGGAGCCAAGACAGCAGTACTGGTCCACATACCCATCCAGACAACCCACTGTCCGTCACGGGCCATCTTATACCCCGTATTGTTGATGATGTAATAGATAATAAAAATCAATACAGAAACCACCACCGGCATTCCCAAGCCTCCTTTACGGATAATTCCTCCGAGTGGCGCACCAATAAAGAAGAAGATGAGACATGCCAGAGAAAGAGTCAGTTTCTCATGCCAGGAAGTCATGTGCCGTCGAAGGCTGCTTTCAGTCTGCGATATATTAAAGCTCTTAAAACTCCAGTCACTCCCCGCACTCTCTGCACGGCTGACGGCCGTGGATATAACCTTCTGTTTCTGCATCAGTGTAGCCACATTGTAGAGGCTGTCTACATTGTACTCACCTAAATAGGCCTTTTCAATCTTCAATGTATCCTCTTTAGACAAGCTGGCTGTCACCTTATAAGTTCCTGCCATAGCTTCTTTATAATAACCACGTCCCACACTGTCATTCTGCAATTTCATGGAATCAATATCCGCCTGCAGCATTCTCATATCCTTACTGTTGGACTGATTACTCATGATACCTGCATCCACCATATTAAAATCCGAATTGAACTCAATGATTGCATGCTTTTCGCGGAATGTCTCACGCCGGTAAGGCACATTCCTTTGGTTCATGTTCTGCGATTTCAAATTCTCAAACTGCTCACCACTGTATAAATGCAAATATAAATGCTGTTTGTCAGCCGTCATCTCCAGACGTCCCGAATCAGACTTGATAATTTGAGCATTCTCAAAACCTTTCTCAAAATTATATATCAGTACGTCATACAGCATACCAGTTTTGCGGTTCTTATGCTTCACATACAGATTATAACCATCTATTTCATCGTAGAACACACCTTCAGGAATATCCACTTCGGGAGATTTCTGCTTCATGGAAATAAGCAAAGTCCATAATTTTGTTTGGGCTTTTGGTCCTATGACATTTTGGAAATAGAAAGAGACACAACAGATGAAACAAATAAAGATAATCAGGGGCCGCATGATTTTCAATAAAGAAATACCGGCTGCCTTCATGGCAAGTAATTCAAAACGTTCTCCGAAATTTCCAAAGGTGATAAGGGCAGCCAGCAGAATAGCCAGCGGCAACGACGCAGGTACCAACGAAAGCGCAGAATAAAAGAAAAACTGTGCAAGGACAGTCATCTCCAATCCTTTTCCTACCATTTCGTCCACATACCTCCATAAAAACTGCATCATAAAGATGAAGAGGCAGATGAAGAAAGTACCCATAAAGAGCATGCAAAAGCTCTTCAAAACAAATATATCTAACTTTTTTATGCGCAGCATTTTACTCGTTTCATGCAATGAGAGCACAAAAGTAGTACAAAAAAAGGGAGTACGGGAAATTTTTAATCTAAAGTTAACTAAAAACCACAAGTTCTTCGCAAAGTATCCACTTGCGATTCCCATAATTCACGCGAATCACCCACCTCGTCTATATCGGCAAAGTCTGTTATCTCCAATACGAAATCATTGGTCAACTCATTGTTTGTCATCTTCAGTTCAAAGTATTCTCGCTCGTTCTCATCGTCCAGCCAGCGGAAGCGGATGAATGAATACGCCCGCACGGCAATAATCTCGGCATCACGTTTTTCTGTTTTTCCCCAAAAAAAGGTTACTGTTTTATCGTCTGACTGAACCCTATCAGCAAACCAGCCCTCCAAACCAGTAGGGGTACTTATCGCTGCCCAAAGAATACTTTTAGAAGTCGCATTCAAGAGATATTCCAAATGTATTTTCTTTCTTTCCATAGTCTATTCTGCTTTTTATTGCGCCAGCCAAGATAAATACTTTTTTCTAATTACAGAAAATAAATCATCAAATTTATTTATACCTCCCTTTCCATACACCCCTAATTCATTGATAATGTTATACAAAGACTTTTAATAAAAAGTACTGCAAACCACTTCAGCACCCTATCAGCAAAAGAAAAAGCAGAAAATATCCATAAAAGTTTTGGCAATTTAAATAAAAGCTATATCTTTGCACCCGCAATCGAGAAATGATGGCGGGATAGCTCAGCTGGTTAGAGCGCATGATTCATAATCATGAGGTCCCCGGTTCAATCCCGGGTCCCGCTACAAAGAAGATTTAGACTGTTAGGAGGCTTCCACTCTTGGCGGTCTTTTTTGTTTTTAATACTCGTTTTTTACTATGGTTTGTTTTCAAATTATAGTAAAAAGGAAAATATGAATACAAACAGTTGATATATGGATAGTCCTCTTGCATTTTAAGCCACTAACTTTGTGTGCAAATATCAAGTGACTATTATGAAAAGACAACTGTTCACATTTTCCTTTCTGTGTCTGCTTGCACTAGGTACAAGAGCACAAGATACCCTAACCTTGGAGGACTGCCTCAAAATAGGTATCGAAAACAACTTGTCCTTGCAAAGCAAACGGAAGGAAATACAAAAAGGGAAATACGGCATCTCTGAGAATCGAGCCAAACTGCTGCCCCAAATCAATGGTTTTGCCAACTATAACGACAACATCGATCCACCCGTATCCGTCACTGACGGCTCAGCGTACGGCAATCCCTACAATGTAACCCAAACCTTACAATACAACGCCAACTTCGGATTACAGCTGCAGATACCACTTTATAACCAAACACTCTACACCACTCTGTCCATAGCTAAAACCATGGATGAGATGAATCGTCTTTCTTATGAAAAGGCAAGAGAAGACCTCATCCTTCAAATTAGTCAAATGTACTACCTAGGACAGGTTACAGCTGAACAGATTATTTTGATAAAAGCCAACATCACTCGCCTGGAAGAGTTGAGAGATATCACTCAGGCCTTCTATGACAACGGTATGGCTATGGAAGTAGATGTGAAACGCGTCAACATCAACCTGGAGAACCTCAAGGTGCAACACGACAACGCACAAGCCATGATGGAACAGCAACTGAACCTACTGAAATACATCATCGACTATCCGGCAGAAGAAAATATAGCACTGGTACCGGTGAATACAGAAATGATTACGCCCGCAGCACTCACCGGGCTATCTGAAACACTATATGAACTACAGCTGCTGCAATCACAGAAACAACTCGCAGAGCAACAAAAAACAATAGTCAGCAACGGTTACATCCCCTCCTTGAGCTTGACGGGAAGCTGGATGTTCTCTGCCTATACGGACAAAGCTTACCATTGGTTCCATTCCGGCCCTTCCAACCATTGGTATCGCTCCTATGGAGTGGGACTCTCCTTGCGTATTCCCATTTTCGACGGACTGGACAAACGCTACAAGATGCGCAAGGCAACCATTGACATAGAGAACATCAAGCTCGCCCAAGAGAATACCCGAAAAAATCTTCAGACACAATATCTGAATGCCACCAATGACCTGATGAACAGCCAACGTAACTTTAAGAAGCAGAAGGACAATTATCTGCTTGCCGAAGATGTATATACCGTCACCATGGACCGTTATCGGGAAGGAATCGCCTCAATGACCGAAGTATTGCAGGACGAAATGCGGATGAGCGAAGCCCAAAACAACTATATCAGTGCCCACTACAATTACCGGATAACCAATCTGACTTTGCTGAAGCTGACGGGACAGCTGGAGACGTTGAGCCCCTCAATTCATTAAAGAGGAAGATGAATAGAGCCCGTATTCAAGGACGGATGTATATATAATAAGTAAACAATATAATATAGAAAATATGGAAACAAAAGAGAACAATAACACCGCAAGTACCCACCAAGAAAAAGCACGGAAATTGAAGAAGCTTCGCCGTTGGCAAATCGTTGTCAGCCTATTAGGAATAGCTATCCTTATCTGGGGAATTATTCAAGTGGTCTGCCTCTTTTTGAACTACAAACGGACGGAAACCAGTAATGATGCACAGATTGAACAATACATATCTCCCGTCAATCTGCGCGCATCAGGATATATCAAGAAAATTTGTTTCACAGAACACCAAGAAGTACACAAAGGAGATACCTTACTTATATTGGACGACCGGGAATATAAAATCAGAGTCATGGAAGCTGAAGCTGCACTCAAGGATGCACAAGCCGGTGCCACAGTCATTGGTGCCACACTACAAACCACGCAAACTACAGCCTCTGTCTACGACGCCTCCATAGCAGAGATAGAAATCCGCCTTACCAAGCTGGAGAAAGACCGCCAACGATACCAGAATCTGGTGAAGAGAAACGCTGCCACCCCCATTCAATTGGAACAGATAGAAACCGAATATGCAGCTACCCACAAGAAGTTGGAAGCCGTGAAACGACAACAGAAAGCTGCCTTGTCGGGTGTGAACGAAGTGTCACATCGCCGTGAAAATACCGAAGCTGCCATACAACGGGCAACAGCCGCACTCGAAATGGCACGACTGAATCTCTCCTACACCGTAGTAGTAGCTCCTTGTGATGGGAAATTGGGGCGGCGTACCCTTGAAGAAGGACAATTCATCACTGCCGGACAAACCATCACCTACATTCTGCCTGACACACAAAAGTGGATTATAGCCAACTACAAGGAAACCCAGATTGAGAATCTGCACTTGGGACAAGAAGTAGTCATTACCGTCGATGCCATCAGCGACAAAGAATTCAAAGGAAAAATCACTGCCATCTCCGGAGCCACCGGCTCCAAATATTCCCTAGTGCCCACGGATAATTCTGCCGGCAACTTCGTGAAGATACAGCAACGCATCCCAGTCCGCATCGACTTTACCGATTTGTCTAAAGAAGACAACAGTAGCCTTGCCGCCGGTATGATGGTAATAGTCAAAGCGAAAACAAAAAAATAGGGATTAAGGATTAGAGGTTAGGGATTAAGGCAACCAACTCCTTAATCCTTACCCCCTAATCCTTAATCTTTAACCCTTAATCCCTAACCCCTTAACCCTTATCCCCATGCCCTCATATTCCAAGAACTATCCCTTCTACAACTGGGTACCTAAACCGGTAGGTATCATCATCCTATTCGTATTCTTTTTGCCGATACTGACCGTGGGCGGTACCTACTCGGTGGCAAGCACCGAAATGATGAGCGGACTCGGCATCATTTCCGAGCATATCCAGTTTGCCAGCTTCGCCACTTCCATCGGCATGGCGGCATTCTGCCCCTTTCTGTATAGGCTGGTAGTGATACGCAGGCAGAAAATGATGTGTCTGGCAGGTTTTTCGCTGATGTACATCTTCAGCTATATCTGTGCCAAGACAGACAGCGTTTTCCTGCTGGCACTATGCAGCATCTTTATGGGATTCCTACGAATGGTGCTGATGATGGTCAACCTCTTCACCCTCATAAAGTATGCTGGGCATATCGAGGCGTATGACAAGATTACACCCGGCAACGAGCCCACAACCGACGAAGGCTGGGACAAGCTGGACATCGAACGGAGCGCGGCACAACCCGCCATCTACCTGTTCTTCATGATACTGGGACAATTGGGCACCTCGCTCACTGCCTGGCTCGCCTTTGAGTACGAATGGCAGTACATACACTACTTCATGATGGGCCTGCTGTTGCTCTGCATCCTCATCACCTTCATCACCATGCCTTATCATAAATATACCACGCGCCGTTTCCCCATCAACTTCAAGCAGTTCGGCAATGCCTCCATCTTCTGCATCACACTGGCCTGCATTACCTACGTGCTTACTTATGGCAAAGTGCTCGACTGGTACGATGACCCAACCATACAATGGGCCACAGTCTGCGCCATCATCGCCGGTGGCACATTCCTCTACATCGAGTCTACCCAACGCAATCCTTACTATCAGCTCGATGTATTCAAACTGCGTACCATCCGTATGGGTTTCCTATTCTATTTTCTGTTAATGGTACTGAATTCCAGCACCATGTTTGTCAATGTATTCACGGGTATAGGCATGAAACTGGACAACTTCCAGAACGCCACCTTGGGCAACTGGTCCATGCTGGGCTACTTCATCGGCGGCATTGCCACCATCTGGCTCAGCGTGAAAGGTGTACACTTCAAATATCTCTTTGCCGCAGGTTTCCTTCTATTGGGGCTTTCCGCCATGTTCATGTATTTCGAGGTACAAGGTGCAGGACTGTACGAACGGATGAAGTATCCGGTCATCATCCGTTCCACAGGTATGATGTTCCTCTATTCGCTGATTCCAACCTACGCCACCCAACGCATGCCTTACAAATATCTTTCTTCCTGGATATGTACCATGATTACCGTACGCATGGTATTGGCTCCCTGCATCGGAGCCGCACTCTATACGAATGTGCTGCAAGAACGCCAGCAGCACTACGTCACCCGCTATGCACAGAATGTAGACATGTTGCACCCCGAAGCGTCCGCCTCGTTTACCCAAACCGTACAAGGCATGCAATATCAGGGAAAAAGCAAACAAGAAGCAATCAACATGGCTGCCATATCCACCAAAGGACGCATCCAGGTGCAGGCCACCCTCTCTGCTGTAAAGGAAATGGCAGGATGGACACTCTATGCCTGCCTGATTTGCATGATATTTGTGCTTGTCGTGCGGTATCCTAAACGAAAATTACTAACTTAGCAGACAATTTTCGGTACAACCTGTAATTTTGTCTGTTATGGATACTCAACAAGAACGTTTATCCCACTTGGACCGCGCATTGTCCAACGGAGAAAACATTTGTAGTTCAGAAGGTATGCTCTGCTCCTTCCCTGCCTCCTTGAAGAAACCTTTCATGATTAATGGAGCAGGACTGATGGTCTGCCGCCAGGGCAACTTCACCTTTTCGCTCAACATGAAGGTATTCTCGGCCCAGGCAGGCGAAACAGTTTTCATTCCGGAAGATTCCCTCTTCCAAGTGCTGAGCGAATCGGAAGACCTGCAACTATTCATATTCATTTACCAGATAGAACCGATAAGGGACATCATAGGCAATTCAGTGGCAACCATGTACCTATACATGCAGCTCCGGACCGAACCATGTTACGTATGGAACACCGGAGACGAAGAAGAAGTCCTGAAATACATGTCCTTACTGGACAATACCCTGCACTTAGACAACAACACCTTCAACGACAACGAACAAAGGCTGCTTCTGCTGGGACTCACATACCGCATCTGTTCCATTTACAACCGTAAACTGATGAACCTTAAAACAACGGTTGGCCACAAACATGAAATTTTTATCCGGCTGATTCAGTTGATAGATGCGCACTACACGGAAGAACGCGGTGTAGAGTTTTATGCAGACAAACTCTGCTTATCACCCAAATACCTCTCTGCACTATCCAAGTCCGTCTGCGGATTCACCGTGCAGGAACTGATATTCAAATCCATCATCCGCAAAAGCATCTCACTACTCAAGAACACCCAGAAAAATATCCAGGAAATCGCCGATTTCTTCAATTTTCCCAATGCTTCTTATTTTGGTACATTTTTCAAGAAACAAACAGGCATGTCTCCGCAACAGTACCGCAAAAAATAGAAAACGTTACGCTTTCAACCGGATAACGAAGCGACTCCCCTTACCCAGCTCACTCTGGACAGTCAGTGTACCGCCATGCGCTTCCACAAAGTCTTTCGAAATGGAAAGTCCTAAGCCACTACCTTGCACTTTAGTGCCCGGCACTCGGAAATAACGGTCAAAAATGCTCTGGTGATAACGCGGGTCGATACCTTTTCCAAAATCCTGCACATACATTTCCACAAAATCCTCGTCATGCTTGGCGCCGATAACCACCCTCCCGTTCTCTTTGGAATAGCGGATAGCATTACTCAACAAATTGGTGAGTACCCAAGCAATCTTTTCGCTATCGACAAACAATTTAGGCATTTTTTCTTCCGGATACTCCACTTCTATCTGAATGCCGAATTTATCAGCCTGTACCTGATTAGCCTTGATGGCATACTCTATCAGTTCAATGGGCTTTGTTATTTTAGGCATCATCTGCAGTTTACCGGCTTCTACCTGCGTCATGTTCAGTAGTTCTCCGGTAATCCCAAGAAGGCGATCAGCATTTTCCTTAATGCTGTTCGATAATTGCTCCTGCTCGTCGTTCAACACCCCTACCCGTTTGTCCTCCAACAACTGCAGACTCATCAGAATAGCGGATATAGGCGTTTTCAGTTCATGAGAAATAGTCGAGATAAAAGTAGTCTTGGCACTATCCAATTCTTTGAATTCTGTAATATTTTTCAGTAAAATCACATCGCCAAGATTATGAGGTTCGTCATCATCAGCCTCTGCATTTATAATGGTAATGTAAGAAGCTTTAAAGTAACTCTCCTTATTGTCTGCATAAATCTTCAACGGTTCTTTCTTTTCACCCGGATTTACCAATTCACGAACTAAACGGCGGAGCAAATCATTCTTCAAAGAAAGCTCCTCAGCCGAACGGCGAATTACCTCTTCCCGTTTTAAATTCAGCACAGTTAAAGCCTCATTATTGATAAAGAGAATTTCCCTATTACGGTTCAAACCAATAATAGGTTCATCAATACTATTCACAATAGCCTCAAGAAATTTCTTAGCAGAAAGTATGTCGTTCAGCGTACTGGCGCGATACTCCGTCAGTCGTTCCGCCATCCGATTAAAACTATCAGCCACTTCACGAAATTCCTCGTGTCCACTCATATCCAGACGTTTCTCATAATTATGGTTCGCTATTTCAAGAATCCCACGCGTCAGTTCTTGAATAGGTTTGCTGATGGAACGGGGAAGCCATACCAACAATATGATACTGGCAAAAATACATACCCCACCTATCACAGAAATCCAGAGCAATGCACGTTGCAATCCCGGTACAGCAGCAGGACTATCCGGCTCTGTAGCCGTCAGTATCTGTAGATTCACCACAGAAAGAGCAACCAACAAAATAATCATTCCAGCCAATACCCCTACGCTGAGTATCAATTTTGTACGAATATTCATAATGTTCCTAAGAATTAATATTATGCAAGTATAATCAAATCTATGTTTACTTGTGCCAAATCACGCACAAATTTTCGGTATTTCAATATCATGAACAATGATTTCGGAAAAGAAAGTGACGGACTTCCCATGCAGACAGTTGTTATCTGTTTCTCCCTACAAGTATCAACAATGCTTCCCAGCACATCCGGCGATTGCACCTGAACGACCTCCCCTCCCAGTTCGGTCACCAATTTGAAGTGGTTCAATAAATACCTTTGATTTGCCAGACCGATGCGGTCAGTACTTTCTCTGGGAGTCTGCACATAAAGGGCAACAAACGAAGTATTGTAGCGGGTTGCCAGACGTGCAGCTTTACGAATGATGCGTCGTGGTGTTTTCTCGTTGCTGCTGATACATGCCAGAAATCTCTCATGACGGACTCCCACACTGGTAACCACTTCATTCTCCACTTTCTTTTCCACCCGTAAAGCCACCTCTTTTAAAGCCAGTTCACGTAATTGGAGAATATTTTCCGTTTTAAAGAAATTGTTCAAGGCAGTAGAGACCTTTTCCGGCTTGTAAATTTTTCCAGCTTTCAGACGGGCTATCAATTCTTCCGCAGTCAAGTCAATATTCACCACCTCATCTGCCTCTTGCAAAACGCTATCGGGAATACGTTCCTTCACCTCAATACCCGAGATGCCTTGTACTTCTTCATTGACACTCTCAATGTGCTGGATGTTAACGGCAGAAATCACATTGATACCCTCATCAAGCAAATCCATCACATCCTGCCAGCGTTTCTCATTCCGGCTACCTTCCACATTGGTATGTGCCAGTTCATCCACCACTACTATCTCAGGGTGTATCTGGATAATGGCATCCAAATCCATTTCTTCCAGCTCTTTCCCTTTATAGAATATCTTACGACGAGGAACAACGGGCAATCCTTCCAACATAGCATCCGTACCGGCACGCCCGTGTGTCTCTATATAGCCTATCTTCACATCTACTCCGTTGTCAAGTAACTCGTGTGCTTCCTGAAGCATACGATAAGATTTACCTACACCAGCAATCATGCCGATGTAGACTTTGAACTTGCCACGCCGCGACTTTTTAATCAAATCAAGAAAATGCTGTACGCTTTCTTCCCTACTCATTTCTTCTGTTTTTTTACTTGTCTTATATATGCCATATAACCCGTAACGATCATCACGACCGCCACGGGCATCCAACACTAATTCATGAGTTCTAAAGTTATATCTAAATAAATCATGGCCTTAAAGTAAAGCCGAATACCAGATGTGCATCTTCCATACGAGGGTTCCAAATGGCTTGTGCAAATACAGGTATTGAGAAACTGTCAGTAATCTTGATTCCCGTAATACCTTTCAGTGCCACATTGGTTACGGCAAACCCGCTGTTAGGAACGCCATATACTCCTACCCCAGCTTCATAAGGCAGAAATCCGCAAGTCAGGTTCAAATCTACAGACTTAACACTGAACGGATAGTTGAGTTCAACATACGAAGAATAATTCTGCCTGCCTTTGTCATCTTTGTCAGCTCCGGCAAACATAGTGTACCAAGCGATTGACAAAGGAAACTTTTCAACCGGCAATGTATAGGCTAATCCCGCTTCAAAGTGATGAGCTGTTTCGTGGCTCTTAAAATTAAAATACTTTCTTGCTCCTTGTCCGCCCCACCACAAGCTGGCAACAGAAAAAGTTAGACCTGATTCTCCCAAAGCATAGGCAGCCGTCAAATCAATCTCCTTAGCCGCAGCCCCTTCTCCTGAAGAAACTCCGTCAAAATCGGTAGAGCCCCATGCCGTCAAAGAAAAATCACCGACCCCAAAACCCAAAGTGGGCTGAAAACTGACTCCCGTCTGGTAAAAGCCGCGCCAAACATAAGAACTGACTAAATCACCTTGTATTGTAAATTCCTGAGCTTGCACTTTGCCGGTTCCCATAAAACAAGCAGCTACCATACTCGCAAAAACTAGAATTGATATTTTTAAACTTTTCATATCCAACTATTTATTTACCATTACTAATCAATCGTTGAAAGGCAGGAAGGAAGTTTCGGCTCCCCCTGTAAAATGACAGTCTTTCGCTGCCTGAACAGAAATACTTCCGCTCCTGCCCATAACACATGACAAACACAACTAAAAAATTATTTATTCTGATCGGCTTCTTCTAATGCAATGTTCAGTTCCAGCACATTGACAGTTTCCGTACCAAACACCCCCAAAAAGGGTTTGCTGATGTTCTTGTCTACAATGGCTTTCACTTCAGCCTCGTTCATGCCACGTGCCTGAGCCACACGCTTCACTTGTACATAAGCACAAGCAGGTGTGATATGTGGGTCTAGACCGGAACCACTGGCGGTTACCATTTCAGCAGGCACATCCTTGCGGCTCAGATAAGGATGATGTACCAGAAAAGTATCGATACGGGCTTCCACTTCTGCCAGGTATTCATCGTTCGTAGGTCCCTTGTTACTACCACCCGAAGCATCGGCTGTATAATTACCCGCAGATGGGCGTCCCCAGAAATAAATATCTTGCGTAAACATCTGGCCTACATTGGCTGCACCTACCACTTTACCATTGAGTGTTGCCACCTCTGCATTTCCCTTGTTGGGACCGGCGAACTGTGCAAATATCCACAAGACAAGGATATAGAACAGAGAGAAAAATATGCAAAATGCAATTGTTATTTTAAATGATTTCCAAAGAGTTTTCATTTTATCCAAGTTTTAAAAAAACAGACTAACTATCATATCTATCAGTTTGATACCGACAAACGGAGCAATGACGCCACCCACACCATAAATCAACAGATTGCGACGAAGTAGCGCACTGGCACCGATCGGCTTATACTGAACACCTTTCAAAGCCAACGGAATCAAGATAGGAATAATGATAGCGTTGAATATGACAGCCGAAAGAATGGCCGTTTCAGGGCTATGCAGTCCCATAATGTTCAGAGGAGCCAACTGAGGGATGGCTACCATAAACAAAGCAGGGATAATAGCAAAGTACTTGGCAACGTCGTTCGCAATGGAGAAGGTAGTCAACGTACCGCGTGTCATTAACAACTGTTTGCCAATCTCCACAATTTCAATCAGCTTCGTCGGATCGTTGTCAAGGTCCACCATGTTACCAGCTTCTTTGGCTGCCTGCGTACCGCTGTTCATTGCCACACCCACATTAGCTTGTGCAAGGGCGGGAGCGTCGTTTGTACCGTCACCCATCATAGCCACCAGCTTACCGGCCTGCTGTTCTTTTTTGATATATTCCATCTTGTCTTCCGGCTTGGCTTCAGCAATGAAATCATCTACTCCAGCTTTCTCTGCAATATATTTGGCTGTCAAAGGGTTGTCACCGGTCACCATCACAGTTTTCACACCCATCCTGCGAAGACGTTCAAAACGTTCCTGAATGCCCGGTTTGATAATATCCTGCAACTCAATTACCCCAGTAACTTTCTGATTGACACATACCACCAGCGGAGTTCCACCGTTGCTGGTAATTACAGCAATCACCTCTTCAATCTCTTTCGGGAACTTGTTTCCGGCATTTTCCACAATCTTGCGAATAGCGTCGAATGCGCCTTTACGTATCTGAGTACCATCCTGCAAATCCACACCCGAACATTTTGTTTCGGCTGTAAACTTAATCATATGAGCACCGGTAGTATTCAAATCACGCATACGATGACCGTTTTCACGTCCCAGTTCAATGATAGACTTACCCTCCGGAGTCTCGTCAGAAAGTGAGGACAACAAGCAAGCCTCTACGAACAAATTCTCGTCAACACCCGAAGCCGAATGAAACTTAGTAGCTTTACGGTTACCGATTGTAATGGTGCCAGTCTTGTCTAGCAACAAGGTATCAATGTCACCGGCTGTTTCTACCGCCTTACCGGATTTTGTAATTACATTAGCGCGCAAAGCACGGTCCATCCCAGCAATGCCGATGGCAGAAAGCAGTCCGCCGATAGTAGTCGGTATCAAGCAGACAAACAAAGATATGATGGCTGCAATGGAGATATAAGTTCCCGGATGGTCAATATTCGTATAATCAGCCATAGGAATCAATGTTACACATACAATAACGAATACCAAAGTGAAACCAGCCAGAAGAATAGTCAATGCTATTTCGTTCGGAGTCTTCTGGCGAGTAGCGCCTTCTACCAAAGCAATCATCTTGTCAAGAAAGCTCTCACCCGGTTGCTGCGTCACCAATACCTTGATTTTATCAGAAAGAACTTTTGTACCACCAGTTACGGAACTCTTGTCACCACCGGCCTCACGGATAACCGGAGCAGATTCACCGGTAATGGCACTTTCGTCAATGGAGGCCAAACCTTCCACAATCTCACCGTCGGCAGGAATCGTATCTCCTGCTTCACAAATAAAATAGTCACCTTTCTTCAAACGTGAACTGCTAACGGTATGGATTTTACCGTCAACCAACACTTTAGCAGGAGTCTCTTCACGGGTTTTACGCAAACTGTCAGCTTGGGCCTTACCACGAGCTTCAGCGATGGCTTCAGCAAAATTAGCAAACAGTAACGTCACAAACAAGATGATGAATACCAATAAATTATATCCGAATGCTCCATATTCCGAAGTACCCAATGAAAGGAAACAGACAATCAGCATGACAACCGTTACGACTTCCACCGTAAACATAATCGGATTCTTTATCATCACCCGTGGATTTAGCTTCACGAATGATTGCTTCAAACTTTCCATTACTTGCTCCTTCTGAAACAGAGAAGCTGATTTATTATCTTTCATACCTATGAAATTACTTTTTACAAACTACTATTACAAACTGAAATGTTCAGCAATCGTACTCAATGCATGTGCCGGGAAGAATGACAAGGCAGCCACAATAAAGATAACGGCAAAAGTCATCACACCGAAAGTTACTGTATCTGTCTTCAGCGTACCGGCACTCTCCGGAACATATTTCTTTCCGGCCAACAGACCAGCAATGGCTACCTGACCTACGATAGGCAGGAAACGTCCTAAAATCAGCGTCCAGCCGGTAGTATAGTTCCAGAAGTAAGTATTGTCGCCCAATCCTTCGAAGCCAGAACCATTATTGGCCGCAGCCGAAGTATATTCATAAAGCTGCTCACTCAGTCCGTGGAAACTGGGATTATTCAACCAGCCGCCCTCACCTGCCACAAATTCAGGATAATGAGCGAACAAAAAGCAAGAAAGTGCCACACCGCCCAAGATGATAAGCGGATGAAGCAGTGCCACAATGGTAGCAATCTTCATTTCACGCGCCTCTACCTTCTTACCGAGAAATTCCGGAGTACGTCCCACCATCAGTCCACTGATGAATACGGCGATAATGATGAATGTATAATAGTTCATGAAACCTACACCCACACCTCCAAACCACGTATTAATCTGCATGTTCAGCATTTCCATCATACCGGAAAGAGGCATCGTTGAATCATGCATACCATTCACAGAGCCATTGGAAGTAACTGTAGTCACAATACTCCAAAGAGCAGTAGCAGCAGACCCTAAACGGACTTCTTTACCTTCCATTGCTCCATTGTCTTGGGCAATTCCCATCTCATCAATGCGCGGATTACCTCCCATCTCCTGCGAAACATTGATGCAAACACCGACAAGAAAAGCAAAAAGCATTACGCTATAGATAGAGTAAGCCATCTTCTTACGTTTGATGTAAAAGCCGAGTGCAATCACCATAGACATTGGTATAATTAGGATAGACCAACATTCTGCAATATCTGTCAAGTAAGTAGGATTTTCCAACGGATGTGAAGAGTTACATCCAAAGTAACCGCCACCGTTCGTACCCAATTGCTTGATAGGAACAATCGCTGCCGTAGGACCTTGTGAAACCAACTGGGTTTGTCCTTCCATCGTCTGAACTTCCAGCTTACCATCAAATCCCATCGGAGTACCTTGTAGAATGAGGATGAAGCCCACAATCAACGAAAGCGGTAATAATACACGTGTACAGCTCAAAACCAAGAACTTCCAGAAGTTACCGATAGTCTTCGTCGATTTAGCAGCCATACCCTTCATGATACCTGCCATAGCTGCCATACCGGTAGCGGCGGTAATGAATTGGAACAACATAATGACGAACAACTGTGTAAAATATGTCAGTCCGCTTTCACCGGAATAATGCTGCAAATTACAGTTCACCATAAAACTGATACATGTATTGAATGCCAGGTCCGGTGTCTGGTTAGCGTTTCCATCCGGATTTAACGGCAACCACTGCTGTGTACAGAGTAGCACCATGCCCCATACAAACCAAAAGGCATTCAGAATCAGCAGGGCTTTCAAGAACTGTTTCCAGTTCATCTCTTCCTCCGGATTGACTCCGGCCACTTTATAAATCAATCTCTCGACCGGCTTCATGAAATCCGACCATGTCTTTTCGCCTTTGTAAACCTTGGCAATATACTTTCCCAGAGGATAGGATATCACAATCAGCAGAACAATCTGCAAGGCTACACCTAAAATTTCAGTGTTCATTTCTCCACTCTCCATTCATTAAAACTTTTCGGGTCTTATCAGCACATAAGTCAGATACCCGAACATTACAATACCTAATACAAATAAAGCTGTGTACATAATTCTCTCTTTTAAATCTTCTCAAACCAATCTACGCATTTCCAGAAAAGCCAAAAGGCGAACAAACCGCTCAATAGGCAAAAAATAAATGATACTGTTATTCCCATGTTTTTACCTTTTAAAATGTTACTACATATTTTTGTCTGCCAGGAATGTGCCAAATATGTGCCAAAAAGAGCGCATATACCATACACCATTAATTATCAACAGAATACATACTAAACAAGTATAAAAAGAAACAGGTTGCACCCTTTCAAAATGAAAAGGTGCAACCTGTTTTGATATGTTTTAGCCCATAGGCACTTTCTGCTTCTAAGCCTGTTTCAAGAATAATCTTGCCACGGTCCTATATCGAAGGTACCTCAGTCGTATACTGAGCCCCCTATTATAGATCTGAGATCTTGTATTCCTCAATCTTCCGATACAACGTCGTCAAACCTATTTTCAATAACCGGGCTGCTTCTGTCTTATTCCCCTTTGTATACTCCAGTACACGGGCAATGTGCCGGCGTTCCATAGCTGAAAGTTCAAAACTGCCGGGACTTGAATCATTGGAGTGTTCATAATGGGCATTCTGAATATCAAACGGCAAATCAGCAATGTCCAGATATCCG
Organism: Bacteroides sp. D20; assembly: GCF_003436255.1. Classification (NCBI taxonomy): domain Bacteria; kingdom Pseudomonadati; phylum Bacteroidota; class Bacteroidia; order Bacteroidales; family Bacteroidaceae; genus Bacteroides; species Bacteroides sp. D20. Next base: position 36,350 of record NZ_QSOO01000011.1, read on the forward strand.
CTCTCGCAAACAATCATACTGCGTTCTATCACGTTACGTAATTCACGAATATTTCCCTTCCACGGTTGGGAGTCCAATGCTTCAAGAAATGCGGGAGCTATTTCAACCACCGGACGCGCCAGCTGTTCCGCAAAACTCTTTATAAAAGCCTTCGCCAACAGCCGGATATCACCTGCACGTTCGCGCAATGGCGGCAGATGTATCTGAAATACGCTTAATCTATAAAACAAATCCTCGCGGAAACGTCCGGCAACAATCTCCTGGGACAAGTTGCGGTTCGTAGCGGCAATGATGCGGACATTGACACGGGTAGGTTTCGTATCACCTATCTTAATATACTCACCGGTTTCAAGAATACGCAGCAACTTGGCTTGCAGTTCAAACGCCATCTCACCGATTTCATCCAAAAAAATAGTCCCATTATTCGCTTCCTCGAACAGTCCCTTCTTATCCTTCAATGCGCCGGTAAACGAACCGGCTTTATGACCGAACATTTCACTTTCCAGCAACTCCTTGCTGAACGAAGAACAGTTAACCGCTACAAAATTCTGCCGTGCACGCTTACTACTGTAATGGATGGCCTGGGCAAATACCTCCTTACCCGTGCCCGTTTCTCCAGTCAACAGTACAGGAACATCAGTCCCTGACACCTTCTGAGCTAATGAAACAGCATCCTTCAGGACTTTGGATTCTCCCAGGATAGAATCAAAAGAGTACGTCTGTCCCACCTTCTTCTCCAGTTTTTCCAACCGCACATTCATACGCGCTTTCTCTACAGCACGGCTTATCAGAGGAATAATCTTGTTATTATCGTCTCCCTTGGTGATGTAGTCGAAAGCACCGTTCTTGATGGCCTGCACCCCATCGGGAATATTGCCGTGCGCTGTCAGCAGAATAACTTCCACATTGGGTGCCGCCTTCTTGATAGCCAACACCAGGTCTACCCCATTTCCATCGGGCAGAAACACATCACACAAAACTACATCGGGATTTTGGAGTTCCAGTTGCTTCAGGGCAGCCCTGCAATCACCAGCCTGACAGACGTCATATCCCTCCAACTCCATCATCCGTGTCAGAAGGGTACGGATTTGTACCTCATCATCAATGATTAGAATCTTACTCATATCTATTCGATAAGTTTTTAAACTGATAACGGTAAAAAACAGGGTGTGCAAATATAAGCTTTTCCCAAATACCAACGGCATATCTTTTGAACTTTTATAGGTGAAGGGGCAAGAGCCTGCCACCAACCGGGATATGAATATCCCACCACAACAATGCCACAGCGGCATTATGCAGGCCTAGTCCCAGTGACAGCCCCTCATGCCTCCCCCTTCCATTTTGGAAAGAGGCCACCTGAAATGAAAAGCCGGAAGGAAGAACATCCGGATGAATGCAATTATGAAACTGTTAAAAAAGAAACAAGAAATGAAAGTTTGTAAATTCGGCGGAACTTCCGTCGGCACCGTAGAGAGAATGAAACATGTAGCAACACTCATTAAAGATGCAACACCCAAGATTGTGGTACTGTCTGCCACCGCAGGCACCACCAACCATCTGGAGGAGATTGCCGCCAACTTGTTCAACCGTGAAATAGAACAAGCCCACGACCGCATCACCCGGCTGGAATTCCAGTTCATCGAATTTGCCAATGGGTTGCTGACCGACGAGAAACTGAAACGGGAAGCAATAGATTATATCCTCGACCGCTTCCAGCAACTATGGAAATTTACCAAGAACTCTTTCACCTCCGTCGAAGAGAAGGAGGTGCTGGCACAAGGCGAACTTATCAGTACCGCTCTGATGCATTTCTACCTGCGCGAGCTGAAAATTCCCAATGCACTGCTTTGTGCATTCGACTTCATGCGTACCGGCCCCGACAACGAACCCGACTTGGAATATATAGAACAAAAACTCCGAGAACAGCTTGCCTGCCATCCCGGCATCAATCTCTTCATCACTCAGGGTTTCATCTGCAAGAATGCCTATAACGAAACAGATAACCTGAAACGCGGCGGCAGTGATTACACTGCTTCCCTCATTGGCACCGCCCTCCAAGCAGACGAGATACAAATATGGACGGACATAGATGGCATGCACAACAATGATCCGCGCGAGGTGTCAGGTACCCGCCCCGTGAAACGCCTCAGCTTCAACGAAGCCGAACAACTGGCCTTCTATGGTGCCAAGATACTGCATCCCTTCTGTATCGCCCCGGCACGCCTAAGGAATATTCCCGTCCGGTTGCTTAACTCTATGGAACCGTCGGCAGAAGGCACGCTAATTTCCAACCTGCAGGACGACAATATCATCAAGGCCATAGCCGCCAAGGACCACATCATATACATAAAGTTCGAATCGAACCATAATCTGTGTCCCTATCTGTTCATCAGCAAGATTTTCGACATTTTTGCCAAGTACCGTACCCCCCTCTGCCTGCTGGTATCCTCCAATCTGGACGTATCTGTGGCTATAGACGACTGCACTCGTTTATCGAACATCATCTCCGAACTACGCCAATATGCCCATGTATTGGTAGAAGACCGCATGACCATCGTCTCCGTGGTGGGCAACATGCAATGGGAATATGCCGGGTTTGAGGCAAAGATTATGGAGGCGCTAAAGGACATCCCCCTACGGATGATTTCATATGGCAGCAGCAATAATGACGTGGCATTCGTCATTAAGAATACAGACAAAAAAAGGGCTTTACAAGCCCTAAATGATAAGTTATTCCAACCGGAATATGCAGAACGGAACTAAAAGAAATGGTTCCGTATCTCCTTCGCGATGTAACGGCCCATCAGCTCCTGCCCCGGTTTGTCGGGATGCAACCCGTCGCGCAGATAGCGCCCGCTACCGGAAGGCTGCTCAAACTTTTCGGTGATACCACAATTGGAGTAACAGTCTATCAGCTGCACGGAAAGCGCCCGGCACAACTCACGCAAGATGGCAATCTTCTGCAGATTCAGTGCATTGTGTTCGGGGTTGCCGGTCTGAATCGGCGTGCACACGAATACGCGGCATTGGGGATAATGCTCCAGAATGGTCTGAATGGACCAACGGGCACCGCCCGCCATGGTGTTGACATCTACTTCATCGAGCGTCTTCCCTTTAAGGGCCTCTTCGGCACTACCCAAGTTACGGTCATTCGTTCCCATAGAGAACACAAAGACATCGGGCGCAGGGTAAGCGCCACTTTCCACTTCGGCTATGAACTTCTGGATATGCACCTTTGACACGTTGTTGTGCCGCATCTGTAACTCATGCCTATCCTCCGTAACCTGCCAACCGCCAGAGATGCCGGCAAAAGCTTCGCTGCCATAATCCTGAGTATCGGGATGGCATGCCCATGTGGCAGAACCGACCGCCACGTTGTGATGTGTAGCGAATCCGAGTTTATCCACTACAGTCTTAGACCATTGTTCGCCTGCGGTAATGCTGTTTCCGTCGCACCCGAAGTTCAGCTTGCTGAAGTCCGGATAAAGAGATTGCGCGTGCAGCGCAATCCCCATCCAGACAAGAATCCCCAAAACCATCAATCTATTCATCTTCTTATGATAGAAAACCTATGAAAAACGTTCAATAATTTCCATGCACATACGTCCGTTGTGATACGGACATTTCCAGAATCCCGCCTTGTCATCATCGGTGTTCACCGTGCCGTCAGCACGCACGCTCCAATGCCATTCTCCGTACTTGTAGTCTACCAGATGCTGCTTGATGAAGTCCCAACATCGGAGAGCCTTCTGCATGGCCACTTCGTCATCAAAGTGCTGGTAGAGGTTGGCATGTCCCACTACGTTCTCGGCCTGCACCCACCAGTGGCGGTCGGTATCGGTCTTTCCTTTATCCAGAAAAGTCTCGTATATCATGCTGCCGTCGGGCGTCAATCCTTCATCGGCAGCGGCAGCGATGTATTCTACAAGTGGTTCCACTTTCTCCAGGAGGTCCTTATCGCCCAGAACAAGGGCAGCCTCGTGTATCAACCAGGAGGCTTCGATATCGTGCCCATAGGAGACAATGCGGTATTTACTAACCCAATCATCATTGAAGAACAATTCCAGATGACCGGTCTTGATATTCAGAATCCGTTCCGTGAAAAGGCCTATCAAATTGCGCAGTTGCCTCTCCAGACGGGTATCCTTCCACATGCGGAAAAGATTGGTATAAGGTTCCAGAATATGCAGATGGGTATTCATCGTCTTGCGCTCGTTCTCATCCTTGGCGCTGAGGCGCATGTCGGCTATCTCTCCCCATTCGCGGGTCAAGGCTTCACAATAACCGTTCTTCACGGGGTCGAAGCTATGCTCTTCGATAGTCTCGAACAAACGGATGGCATATGCCAGCGCTTCATCATCGCCCGTGGCACGAGCATATTCACTCAGCCCGTAGATGGCGAAACCCAAAGCGTAAATCTGCTTCTTGGTATCGAGCGGATTGCCTTTATAGTCGAGAGACCAGTAAACTCCGCCAAATTCATTGTCGTAGAAACGGTCGATAAGAGTGCGTTTGGCACGCGTAGCCGTTTCCAGATACTCCGGCCTCCTCAGCAAGCGGTATGCAGCCGAAAAGGTCCACAAGATGCGGGCGTTCAGGATGGCCCCCTTTTCAGCTTCGGGCTTCACCTCCTCTCGACCCGTGATACGGCCGTAGAAGCCGCCGTTCACTTCATCCGTCATTCTGTTTATCCAGAAGGGGAGGATATTGGAGACCAACTCCTCCTCCATCTCCTGTTTCATCTTCTTGATATCCACAAGTTTTTGAGTTATGAGTTATAAGTTATTCTGCTGAAGGTTCTCACGGCGCTCTTTCAGGTCTGCATTGATGGCTGCCATACGCGTCTTATTCAATGGATAGATGAATACGACAACGATGGAAAGTGCGGCTATCGCAGCAGGAATAAAGCTCATCAGATACTTCAAGCCATCCAGCGCCTCGGGAGTCTGCACGGCATTCTCTGCGGTATTGTAACCGAAGAATGCCAACAGTGCCATTACTGCCCAGCCTGCAAATGCACCGCCAAACTTCTGCGCCATAGAACCGGAAGAGAATATCAGCCCCGTAGAGGATGTGCCATCCTTTTGCTCGGCATAGTCCGCCACATCCGCATACATGCTCCAAATCAACGGAGATACGATACCGGTGCAGATGGAGATAAGCACCTGGAAAATCATCATCAGCCACCATCCCAGCCCGTCATTCGGCACAAAGAAGAAGAGCACGCTGAGCACTACCAGGCACACGAGCGAAATGATATAAGTGGACTTCTTTCCAAACTTCATGGACAGAGGCACAGCCAGCGCCACACCAATCATATTACACACTTCACCCACCATCAGGAACAAGCCGGCATACAATACCAGATTGAACACCCCGAAATCGAGGAATGCATTGGCACTGATATAGTCCTTGAAGAAGTAGGCGGCAGTAGCTCCGCGTACCGTATTGAAGAAATTCGACAACAACGCCGCACCATTCAATATCCACCAAGGCGAATTGCGCACCAGTGACTTCACATCCTTACCGATGGATTCGGACGCCACACTCTTGACATGCTCGCGCGTCATGCTAAAGCAAAACAGAAAACCCAAAAAGCAGAGCGTGGCAATGCATACCATGGCATATTGCCAACTGGAAGCATTGCTATAGTCCATTGATTTAAACCAATTACACAATGGCTCCCATGCTCCCAAAGCGATAAAACTACCTCCGTATGCAAAAAACATACGGTAAGAAGAGAAAACCGTTTTTGTGTTCGAATCATCAGTCATTACTCCCAACATAGCCCCGTATGGTACATTGATTGCCGTATATACCGTCATCATCAGGATGTAAGTGACATAAGCCCATACCAGCTTACCCGTTGTCCCCATGTCGGGCGTTGTAAAAAGTAAAATCCCGGCAATGGCAAAAGGAGCTGCAATCCACAACAAATAAGGACGGTATTTACCCCAACGCGTATGAGTACGGTCTGCAATGACTCCCATCATCGGATCGGACACTGCATCCCAAATACGTGTCACCAGCATCAGCAATCCTGCATCAGCCAAGCTCAAACCAAAAATATTCGAATAGAAGAACGGTAAGTAATAGGAGAATATTTTCCAGAACATAGAGGAAGACATATCCCCAAAACCATAACCGATTTTCTCTTTTAGTGTTGCCATAGTATGTTGTATTTTTATTATTTCATTATCTGCAAATTCTTGTCTATCAGCTTCTTCAACGTTTCTACCGAAGCTGATGAAGACAAGCCGTCAGCAGGCGTATTCATGCAATAGTCCACCAGCTTATCAATGGTAGAGGTAGCCACATGCATCCGCGTGTCGGAAGAAGCGTAGTAGATGAATACTGTTCCGTCTTCGTCGGCAATCCAGCCGTTGGTGAAAAGTACATTGCTTACGTCACCTATACGCTCCTCACCCTCGGGTACCATAAAGGCCCCACCGGGAGTGGCAATCAGTTTCGTCGGGTCTTCCAGGGAAGTCATGTACATATAAAGCACATAACGCAATCCGGCGGCACAACCGCGGACACCATGAGCCAGATGCAACCAGCCTTTCGGAGTCTTGATGGGATGCGGACCTTCACCATTCTTCACCTCCTTGATGGTGTGATAGTAGCGCCGGTCGATAATCTTCTCTTCCTTCACCTCGGCATGGGTTATGTCGTCCACCAGCGCCCAGCCGATACCACCACCGCTGCCGGCATCAATAAAGCCATCCTGCGGACGGGTATAGAGGGCATACTTGCCATCTACAAACTCCGGGTGCAGCACCACGTTGCGCTGCTGACTCCTGGTCTTCAGGTCGGGCAGGCGTTCCCAGTTCTTCAAATCCTTGGTGCGGGCAATGGCAGCTGTAGCCGTAGCCGAGGACAAATCACCGGCAGGCGCATTGTCGTCGTGGCGTTCGGCGCAGAAGATACCGTAAATCCAGCCGTCCTCATGAGCCGTGAGGCGCATGTCGTATACATTCGTTGCCGGAATCGCGTCTTCGGGCATGGTGATGGGATAATCCCAGAACCGGAAATTATCAATGCCGTTGGGACTCTCGGCTACGGCAAAGAACGACTTACGGTCAGCGCCCTCTACACGTACCACCATCAGATACTTGCCATTCCACTTAATGGCCCCCGAATTCATGGTCGCATTCATACCGATACGTTCCATCAGGTACGGGTTGGACTTCTCATCCAAATCATACCGCCAGAATACAGGTGTATGAGCAGCCGTCACTACCGGATATTTATAGCGGGTGAATATGTCATTGCCGTCTTCCACGGCCACATTCTTTCTCGTAATCAACTCTTCGTGTTTCTGAAAGAGCCTCTCTACCTTTTCTTTAAAAGCTTCCATGTCTGTTATATTGATTGTTTGTTTATTGATACAGATTTACATCAGCTGCAAACAGCGTCTTGGGATTGTTATAGAACTCCACAAAATCCTCCGCAGATGTCTGTCCCGGATAGGGGGCATAGTAATGGGTCACCTTTTCACGGGCATTGCGCCACACCAGCACATAGGCAAGCGGATATTTCTCCAACGCAGGCAGCAGAGTACCAGTCCACCATTTGGCATCGGGAATTCCTTCGTAACCGGTTTCGGTCACAGCAATCACCTTATTGTGTGCTTTCCCTACACTGTTGATAATGGAAAGTGCCCTATCCATCCCGGCAAGATAGGCATCCCGATCGAACTGATAGGTATCGAAACCGATAACGTCTATCAACTCATCGCCCGGATACTTCTTCAAATATTCCGTCGTGTCCTTGGGTTCCGTGCCCGGAGAGTAAGCATAAAGTGCATTGTCCACTCCTTTGGCCTGCAGAGTATCCACTGTCATGTGCCACAATGCCTTATACTCTTCAGGGGTACACAGTTTTTCGCCCCACCAGAACCAGCTGCCGCTGTGTTCGTGCCAGGGACGGAAAAGTACGGGTATCTTCACGCCGTCCGCCGTCTTCAACGAATGAAGGAAATCGGCCACTCCTCCCAACCAGCCGGCAAATTTCTGGTGATTCTCGCCACCAGGCAAGATGGACTTCACCACCGTCGTATCCGATACATCCCAGGCATCACCGCCCGTCTTGGGATTGCGCGCATGCCAACTGAGCGAAACCATGCCGCCCCGCTGATACTGATTGATTATCTCTTTCCTGATTTTATCGAAGGGAACCTTATCCAGATTGGCGGCATTCCCAAGTTCCAGCTCTCCCAAATCAAAGCTGATAACAGCCGGATAGTCGCCACACACGCTTTTCACATCCGAACGGCCTTCCTCACCTTCCCAGCCGATACCATATACCGTATCGTCATGATGGCCGAGCATGATACCTTTGGAAGGGATTTTTTTCAAGTTAGCCAGTAAGTTCTCCGTTTCCTGCGTACGCGCAGCAGCCGTCTCTTCATTCACACTCTGTTCTTTCTTGGAAGAACCGCAGGCGGTCAACAGACTTGCCGCCAGAATCATCATAGCAAATTTTACTTTTCTCATATCCATGTTTTTCAATCTGGTATTGTTATTGGTAACACTAATTCCTGGCACAAAGATAGCGGATTGCACCAAGAGAAAATGATACAATTTTATCCCTTTACTGTATTAAAAAACAGAATATAAAAAACGTATCATCTAACTTTCACCGGAACGCGCTTCCGCGAGACAATTCCCCGTTCCACTTTCCGGCGTTCCAGCTTCACCGGTTCGCTTGTAAAATCGGGAACATTGTACGAGTAGACCAGACGGTCGTAATACTCCCAAGGATTTTCCTGAGGAAGCAGGAAAGGCTTGCCCACCACCCCATTCTCATCCATACTTGCCAGATACAGACGGGTATAAAGCCCATCTCCCCTGCGGCTACTGAACACAAACCATCGGGAGTTACTGCTCCAGTTATGGAAACTTTCCGTATCATCGCTGTTCACCTCCTTTATGGGACGCATACCGCCATCCTTCAAATCCAACAGCCATAAATCGGCTTCTTTATGCCAAATTGAGAAATTCCCGTAATCCGACAAAGTAAACATGATATACTCACCGTCGTACGAGGGCCTCGGGAAGGAGATGCTTTTCTTCATAGCTGCCGCATTGACCAGCGTATCTATCGTTTCGCCAAATGTCCCGTCTTCCGGATTGAAATCTATACTACACAAGCTATAACGTATTTCCTTATATTCTGCCGGTATCGGCTTGGCCTCCGCAGCACAGAAATACAGTTTGCGTCCGTCCGGTGAAAATACTGGAAAGGTTTCGAAGACTTCCTTCTTCTGAAGCAAGGGAGAGAGCAGTAATTCATGTGTCTCGGGATGATAGATCAGTACATCCGATTCCAAGTCGAGCACTTCCACACGCTCATCCTTCACCGCATGGAAAGACTGGCGCGTATTGTTGACGGAATAGGCAATGAATTTTCCGCTTGGATGCCAATAGGGGTATACACCCGCAGAGAGAGTGGAATCCGTTTTCGTATCCAGCATTTCGCGCTTCCCGTCTATCTGCATCAAGGTCCCTCCGTTCTTTCCACGGATATGCAGGCTCAGATGGTCCGGATTTGTTTTGTTGAAAGCATGACAATTCAGGCACATGCCCGGCACCATGGTATTCTCCAGCAAGGGACGCTCCTCGAACGAAGCAAGGTCACGCTCATAAATGCCCATCTTGCTATAAACTTCATATCCGGGAGCCAGCTTGCGGTATACCACCCCATAATCTATAGGATACGGACTGACATACATGGGAAAAGAGCGGTACTGTTTCCACTCGCCGTCTTTCCGGATACATACCGTAAACAGAAGGCTATCACCCTTGTTCTCCTCCAAAAGCTCTTGCCATGCATCTTGCGGAAATGATACTATTTTATCATTTACGTGCATCTCTCCGGACTTTCCTCCGGTCACGGTCACATCCACACGTTCGTACGCTCCACCAATACAATTGAAATTCATAGGAGCAATGGTTGCAGGAATAGTCACACCGATATAGTCGGGATAGATATCCGGCCATTCATCCACCCTTTCCGGGGAAGTCACCGGATTGCCGCAAGCGGCAAACCACCATGCAGCCATTATGCAAACAGCTATATTCTTCATCTTTTTCATTTTACTTTCTTAGTAGCAAATAATTCCAGTATGTACTGCCGAAACGCGCCTCCAACATCTGCCGGGCATTCTGCTGCGAGGTATATATCCGCGCAAATTCCGTTACATCCCGCACCACTTGGGGCGAAATGCTCCACGGCATACCCTGGAAGTTCTTGTGCGTCTGTGTCCATACATATATCAACGCCTCTTGATAGCTGCGGGGAATATGGTCGTAGCCGGCATGCTTACCCAGCGGATAGTACTTCATGAAACGTTCCAAATCACGTTGCTGCAGGACATAGGCCAGCATATACTCAAATGCCATCCGGTTCCGGTGGTTGTGCTGGTAAAGCAGCCCCAGCATGATGTCCGTTTCCTGGCTGCTGAACAAGAAGTCTTCCGTATAGCGTATCTGCCTTAACCAACCCCACTCCTTGTGGGCATTGATTTTTTCCTCATTATACAGATAGGTCATGGCATCCTCTGCCCAATCCCTGTAGAAGATTGTCTTCCTCAACAAACGCAGGTACTTGGCTGCCACTTCGTATTGCCCGTTTATCAGGTTCGTCTCTGCCAGACGCTTGAAGCAACGGCCACTCTTGTTGAAGTTAGGTATGGCCTCCATCGCCTCAAAAGTGAAACGCTGTGCCGTATTGACCATACCCAAATGATAGTATGCCTCACTGGTGGGCAACGGAGAAGTAAAATCACGCTGAAACTCCGGCAGCAGCCCTTCCGTCCCGTTCTGGTAAAACTCGAACATACGGTCGCCCATCTGTCCCGTCTTTCCCAAAGCAAGATTCAGGCAGGTCACGCCGAAAGGTGAAACCGGTGACTTCTCTTCTGCCTTTTCTATAATCTCCTGCCATTGTTTATTACGTACCAGCTGGTCATACTCCATCGCTTCCTCTTTATCCATATCGCAACCGGCCGCCACGTAGTAATAGCCGAACAATGTTACCGCCACCACTTGCAGAACTCCATAAAATACCGGCTTCTTCTTCAAAGCGGGCAAAGCGGACAGCAGGAAGGGGAGAACAACCAGTAATACGGCAAGCCCTATCTCTATCCAGGGAATCACTGCCGGGAAACGGTAATATCCTATACCACCCATCAGACGGTAAATGGGGAATTGTACCCACATGCTTGCCAATAGCGGACAACCGATACCCCACAATCCTACACCCCAGAACACTCCGACACCACCCCAGAAATTCTTACCTTTAAGATTCAACCGGAACTCGCGTACAATCACCCAGCCCATAAAGATGAAGTGTGCCGCACCCGCTGTCCAGTAAAGCAGCGGAAGGACTATCAGAATGTATGCCACACGCTGCCACTTCCCTTTCAAATCCGCATACCAGCAGGATGCAGACAATGCTAACAGCAGAGCCACCACCAATGACAGCATCGCATTTTCATCACCCATGAAATGCCACAAGACAATGATGGGCAGAAAACTCAGCGGATAATACACATCAGCCGCACCCTGCTCCTTCGCCAGTTTCCAAACCAACCGTTGCAACAACACGTACAAAAAAGCCAGAATACAAGCTCCCGCCCACACGTGATAATAGAACTGCGTCAGATACTCAGCGATATAATCGGCCAACCCACCGGGAACCACTATCCGTTCCCACCAGTAGTCGGCATCGAACAAGAAAAGCTGGAACTGCTCCTGATAGGAAATATGGGCCGGATATACGCTTCCCCAAAAGAGAAGCACCGCTACGCCAAAAAGTATCGACAACCCTATCTTCCAAGTCTTTTTCAGAAATAAGAACATTTACTATTTACAATTTATTATTTACAATTTGGTACTCTCTGTATGTCTTGTCATTTGAATTCCTCAGCCTTCAGTTGCCGGTTTATCCGCTTGATGGAAGAAGCATCAAAAGGAACGGGAGTAGCCGACAAATCGGGAATATTGTAGGATTTCAATGTCAAATCGTCTTTTTCAGGGTCCGACTGGGGTAGCACAAAAGGCTTATGCGCCTTCCCTTCAGCATCCAGATAGGCAAAATAAACCCGCCCGTACTGCCCGTCACCCCGCTTGCTGGCAAAGGCAAACCAACGGCTGCCTGACGACCAACTGTGATAAGTGTCCGAACGGCTGGAGTTGACCATTGGCAGGGAGTCGATGGCGCCCGTCTGCAAATCCATCAGCTGCAATTCCGTCTCCCGGTGCCAAATGGGGAATGTTCCATAATCAGCAACGGTATAAAGCAGGTAGCGTCCGTCCGGTGAGGCTTTCGGATGACACACGGAGCCTTTCTCCAGCCGGGCATTCCAAAGGGTATCCACGCGGTCACCCCATGCGCCGTGATTGGCATCGAACGCAATGCGGCAAAGCGAATAGCGTAATTGCTGTACGCTGTCCGGCAATGGCACAGTCGGAGCTGAGCAGTAATATATCCATTTCCCATCGGCAGAGAATGTGGGAAAAGTTTCCAATACGGTGGAATCCGCCGTAAGCGGAGATAGAATCATCCGGTTTCCGTCAAAATCGGCGACAGCCAAATCGGAGACGGTATCGTAAACTTCCAGACGGCGGTTACTTTCCGTATGGAACATGGGAATAATCACATTAGACGAGAACACACCATACCGCCCGTCAGGATGGAAATCCCCGTAGACAGCCGCAGATATCATCTGTTCATTCTTCAAGGCAAGCTTACGGAGCTTGCCGTCACGGTTCAGGACAGTCCCCCCTCCCTCACCCCGAAGATGGAACATCGAAAGGTTGCCACTATTTCCTCCGTGCACATGACAGTTCATGCACTTGCCGTCTGTCTGACTGTTATCCGCCAAAATACGCTCTTCGAAATTCTCAATACAACGTTCACGTATCTGCAAGGTATTCCATACCTCATAACCGGGCTCTATCAGACGGTAACTGACATAGGCGTCAAGCTTGTCCGCCACTACCTGCCATGCAAAGGAAGGATAGCGCAGCCAGCGGCCGTCGGTACGGGCAGTAACAGTTACTTCCAAAGTATGTTCCTTCTCCGCTTCAAGCAATGCACGCCAAGCTTTCAAGGGGAATATCGCCTTGTTCCCGCGCGCATTTATCTCCAAGCTGTCCGATGCTCCCTTTACACTCACGCATACCGCATCCACCCCTTCATTCCGCACAAGGAAATTCAAAGGAGCCACATTGTAGGGAATGGTTACATCCTGATATTCCGGATAGAGCATCAATAACCGGTCTGCAGGCTGTACAGACTCCGGACGGGGACTGCAAGCATATAGGCAGTAGCACAGTAACAGCCCCACAACAACTTGTATATATTTCATATCTATGTTCATCATAAATCACTTCCCCTTTTTCATCGTAGCATAGTGGAAATAAAACCAATATGTTTTTCCGTATTTGGCTTGCAAAGGGGCACCATTACCACCATTCGCCTCGTACAGTCGGGTATAATCGCCAAATTCATCCAATACTTGAGGCGGTATATTCCATTTTTCCACTTCATCCAACGAAGCCTTTTTCCCGGCAAGATAGATAAGTAAACCTTCGGCATACAATCTGGAAGGAAACTTCTTTGCAGCAAACTCCCGATAATCTCCGGCGAAAGCCCCAATATCCTTATTCAGCAAATCAAAGCAGAGAAGGTAATCGCATGCCAACGTATTATCAGGATTGTTACGCAACAGATGACGAAGTGAAAGCGGAATGTCGGCAGAAGAACGCAAAGTATCCGTTGCAGGCAACAACAACCGCTTCCGTTCCAGCCATTGGCAGACTTCGGCCGTCTGTTTTCCGGGAATACGTCGTTCTGCCCAATCACGGTAACACATTGTCTTTTGCAGGAGACGAAGATATTTCATAGCCGCCGCCTCATCACCGTTCACCAGGTTGATTTCCGCCAAACGCTTGACAGCTCTTGCCCCGGTGTGGTGCGGAGAAAAAATCATTCCCAGAATGGCGGCATGTTCAGCCATCGTCATATCTCCCAACGCAAACCAGACTTCATTGGCTGCATAAATAGTGAGGTAGGTAGAATGGGGAGCCACAGGCAGAAACAGCCCTTGCGAAGCCGGTTGATAACCATCCATCAGCCGGTCGGGAAGCCGGTTCTGCTGTGCATTCAGCAAATTATAATAATAGGCAGTGAACGGAGAGCGGTATTCACCCTCCACCAACAGTTTCCGTACTTTTTCCGAACGGCCGAAATACATTTCCGAATCCAACGCCAAAAGATATTCCCGCCCTAAATCGGGCATATTGTACCATCGTGACGACCAATCGCCACAGCCAAACAGCCAATAGCCGGACAATACCGCCAATATGCTTACCGGTAAGCCCGACTTCCACGAACGTCGCATGCAGCTACGGCACAACAACAAAACACCTCCGATACCGGTTAAAGCGATTGTGCCGGAAAGCGGATAACTCAATCCGCATTGCCTTCCTGCCTCCCAAGCCACCGCCAACACCGTAGGAATCCACGCCCAACGTCCCATGTACGGAGCCAACAAACGAAACACCACCACTCCCCAAAGCAACAGCACGACAGCCATTATGGTCGGGCCACCCCCTTCGTAATAAAAGAATTGAGTGAGGAAATCTCCTGACAGACGTGCCAGAGCCGCCGGATGCCGCAGATACCCGGCCAATGGTTCGGTGGCAAGCAAAAAGAGCTGTGTCTGCTCCCGATGGAACAGATGATAGGGCAATATCCGGAAGAAAAAAAGAAACAACGCCAAAGCACCGATTCCTGCCGCTCCCCATTCAATGTATTTCCTTCTGCAAGCTTTCATCCAACAGTTTTTGTTGTTCTTCCGTCAAGGAGCCACGCACCATCTTCCGCATGAATGTCCCCAACGTATTGTTTCCCTGCTCTTTCAAAAACAGAAAGTTCGTTTCCTGCTCCTGCATCCTCAGACTGTCACGTATCTGTGTCAGATGCAGTGAATCTTTTCCGGTGGCATTCCGTAATCCCATCCGGATGAAATGGTAAGCCTCTTGCGTCTTTTCCCTCCCCTCTTTCCATTTCTGAAGGGCATCATTTTGTGGAGTGCCCGTTACCGAGCCGACAGAGTCGGCCTTCACATGTATGGTTCCCGGCTCCGTCACCACCAGCAGTTCCTGGATGTAGATACGCAGCAGATGGCGCAGACGCAACACCCTCATCTCCTCCCCTTGTCCGGAAAAAGAAAAAGAGGCATTGGTTATCTTTACAGAATCCACCCGCCCCGGCGCATTCTCCATCGGCACGAGGTATATCCATTCCCCGTCGTATTTCACCGACGGCAACGTTCCTTCAATCACATAATTCTGTCTGGAATTTTCACAACTTGCCCAAAGAAGGCAACTGATACAGAAAAACAAGATACGTGTTTTCATCCTTATACATTAGAATTTCAACAAAGGTAGGCGTTTACCAACTGTCAGCCTAATATTCAATTAACCAAAGATAATATTTTTAATCAGAGATTTTCTTCACCGCCATACACTCCATTTCCACCAGCCAGCCCGGACGACAGACGGGAGCCAGCGTAATCACTCTCGGCGTATCGGGAAAACGCTTGTCAAACATCTCTTTCACTACAGCATAGTCCGCAATATCACGCAGATAGACAATGATATGCCCTACATCTCCAAAGCCGCAGTCAGCCTCCTTCAGCAGAGCCTCCACATTCTCCCACATCCGTTCTGTCTGACGGTGTACATCTCCGGCATACATCACTTCCCCACGGTTGTTGATACTCGCCGTACCGGAAATGAGTACTTGCCGACGGTCGTCGTAATCCACCGCCGTTCCCCGTTCGAAACTGACTCCATACTCATAAGTGGGGTTCAGGTGTGTGCGGGCATAGAGATATTTGATTTGTCCGGGCTTTAATCCCGCTACAGCAAAAGCGTCAAGCATCACCAATGCTTTCGGATCGGCATGACGCCCACCGATACCGGTACTGGCAATATAGTGCGTGTTCTCCGTCAAGTTCTGGGTGACGAACATCTCATTGCGTGCCTTGACTACACCGGCATAATTGCAATCCACATTCTGCACAAATATCCAGGTACGCAGGCAATTGTCGGCCAGAGTACACCCTTCCTCCATCAGTTGCATGGCATAGTCGTTGAGCAAAAGACGCATCTGGTATTCCGAATTGGCGGCACGGTTGAAGCTGCCTCCCATCCAGAGCTGGCGGTAAACACCGTGTTTCACTTCATACAGTCCGTTCGGCAGCACTCGTGTCTGCACATCGGTCTGCAGATAGGCCCACAAAGCAATCTTGGTACCATCCAGCGGAGGCTGTTCCACCACAGACAGCGCGCAATCGGAGCTTTCCGCCGTAGCGGCAAGCAACAGTTCCGCTTGGTTGGCGGCATCACTCAGGAAGTATCTTTTAAAAACCGCCACGGCTCCGGACAGTTCTTTTTTCAGTAAAGCGGCATACGCATCCAACACGACATTCATCTGTTCACGATAGGTCTGTTTCGGGTCAGTGGCATGTATCATCACATGGTATTCCGTCACTCCGCCGGTCACAACAAATGCAGCCACTTCCGCCCTGCCTGAAGGATAAGAATATGATGTGTATTTCATATCATTAACAAGAGATTGTTTCAATCGCAAAGATAAGTTTTTTATCTGACAAGGAGTAGTGAAAATCGCAACTTTCGCTTGTTTTGTTCTTATAAAAAAGTTACTTTTATAGAAATCTATAAAATATACAGTTATTATGAGCGAAAATATTTATCCCATCGGCATCTACAACCTGAATTAATAGGAATCTATGTCAATCCGTAATGAGACTATAAACCGGCTTTCTCTTCCTTCACCCCTTCACCTTTCGCATTATTTCCCTATCGTTCAACCCTTTCCGGTGAAACTTCTTTTTTCCTTCTCACCACCTCGTACACATTGCCGTACTTCGTATGCCGGCGTTTCAGTCCCGCCCGCAACAGCACCGAGCCGAACTGCACGGGATTGCTGCCACGCATCAGGGCGGGATGCTTTTTTTGCAACTCGTCAAAGATGTCGGCGGCAGTCAGGTCGATGCTCTTCTCTGCCGGAAGCGGGGCACGGAACAAGCTGCGAACCGCCTCCTCGGCAAGGCTGACACGATAGAAAGCCTCGTTGTGCCGTTGCAGTTCCTCCTCCTCCGACTTGGTGAACCAGCTGCGCCGTCCGGCAATGAGTTCCGCTTTCAGTTGGGCGAAAATCCGGTCGTGCTCTATGCCGGTGCAGTCGATGTCGTGCTTCACCTCGATGCAGAGGAAGCGCCGGCTCCCCGTGGGGTCGGTCAGCAGGTCGAAGCGGTTGCTGGTGCCGATGAACGAGGCGATGCGGGGCAGTTGCCTGAAGTTCTGCTGATAGGCCTTGCGGATGTTGAGCACCGACATCTGCATCAGGTTTTTCAGCAGCGGCATCTTGCTTTCGGCATACTTGTCGAACTCGTCCATATTGAGCAGCCCCATTTCCGCCAGCATCCTTTCAGCTTGTCCCTGCGAGGTCAGTTTCAGGTTGTCGGCATAGTAACGCGTCAGCACGTCAGGCATCAAGGCGCGGCAGAAGCTGGATTTCCGTCGTCCCTGCTCGCGGCTGACGAGAACGGGAGCCACGCTGTTGGCATGCAGTCCGGACACGCCCATCCATTGCGAGGCAAGCCCCAGCATCCAGGTATGGAATCCCCGCACCCAGTGGAGCCGGGAAGAGACGCGGCAGGCAAGCGCAGTCAGCCGGTCCTTGCCGTCCCAATCGGGCAGTTCGTCCATGTAGAGCAGGAAGGGATGGTAGGCAGGGATGTAAGTGGAATAGACGTATCGGTTCAAGTCCTTGTCCCAGCAAGGAATACCTTCGGCATGGGCTTCGATGCAGAAAGTGTTCAACTCGCGCTTGCCCACGGGGGTGAAGGCGGCAGAGCGTTGTCCGGCGGGGCGGAACTCGGTTTCATCCGTCAGCAGATTATAGCGAAAGTCGTAGCGCGAAGTGAGGAACTCCTCGATGTCGCCGCTCAGTGCAGTCACGGTGCTTGCGGCTTTCGCGCTCCGGCGGCGCTTTTCTTCCCGCTCCTCCCGGTTTCGGTCGGTCGTTTCTTTTTGTGCGTGTTTCAGCCTTTCGGAAAAGGCTATCAGTTGTCCCGCCTCCTTCAAGAGCCGGTGTTGCTGCAAAGTCATCAGTTTTTTCTTCATAAGTATTTTTATTAAAATGATTATTGGGAGGTTCCGGGGAAGGGAATCATCCTTTCTTTCCTCTCGCCTCTTCGCCAAAGTTACTGCCTGCCGAGGGCGTTTTGCAAGCCATTCTCCGATTATTCTTCAAAAATCATTCCTGCTGACAAACATACCTATTTATGCTGCGGAACCCTTTATTTTCAGTATATTTGCACGGTTCCTTACAAGTGAACGCCCCGGGTCGTCCAATCGACTGACTTAGGTCGTTCAATCGAACGACCCGGGTTATTCGTTCGGCCGACCGGAGTCGTTCACTTACAGGAAGACACTTCCGAGGGAAGAAACAAGTATGTTGAACGCACTAAAACCTATTGATATGGCAATACTATATGACTGGTACGAGAATCCGGGCACTAATGAGGAAGCCCCTGAAGAGAGAGGCCTCCATCCCCGCCCGTTGCTCAACGGGAAAGTAACCATGCGGCAGCTCTACAACCGCGTGCATGCCCGCAGCTCGCTCACGGTGGGCGACGTGATGAACGCGATAGACTGCCTGGCGCAAATTTGCGGCGAAGAACTGCGCGACGGCCACGAGGTGCACATCGAAGGGCTGGGCTACTTCGCCCCCACCCTGGAAGCCACACAGAAAGTGACCCGCAGCACCCCGAACAAGCACCTGAAACTCCGGCTGAAAAGCATCAGCTTCCGTCCCGACGTCAGGCTGAAACAAGCGATGACGGGAGTCAATGCCATCCGCAGTAAATACACCCGCCACTCCCTGAAGCTTTCGGAAGTGGAGATAGACATGAAGCTGAAAGAATACTTTGCCGACCACGACGTGCTGATTCGCAGTGACTTCCAAGCGCTCTGCGGCATGGCGCGCACCACCGCGAACGTCCACCTGAAACGGTTGCAGCAAGAGGGCAAGCTGAAGAATGTGGGGAAGCCCACGCAACCCATCTACCGGGCCATGCCGGGATACTACGGCGTGTCGCGCGATGCAAAGGCGGGGCGATGAGGGTGGAAAGCGGTTTCACCGGGAAAGCCAATGAACAGGAGGATGGGAGAAGGAGGTGAAGGAGATGCAGGGATAAAAAGAAACATTCTGCGCCCTGAAATCAGGGGTAATACAAAAAGGAATGTGAATTGCATCCGGAAAGGCAATAGAGAATGAATGCGAAAAGGCGAATCTCACGACTCGCCTTTTCCTGATTTAACCATTAAACAATTGTACTATTCGGTTAATGCATTTACAATTATCCGATGTTACGGGCGACTAATAAAGTCGGGGGGGTAACGACAACTGCTTTGAGTTGAATAATTCATTTATAGATTATTCTTAAAGTGCCTTTTTAGAAAACACAATGGAGAAGAATGACGCAGGAACTGTGAAAGTCCTACCAGCAGAAAGCGGTTGTCTAACATTTCCATACTCCAAATAAATATAATTTCCATTGGTAGCACTCAAAGATTTTATAGTGTATGTGCCTGGCTTAATGTAAAAGTAATGAGCACCGCCTATATGTCCGGTATAATTAAAGATACCATATTCTTTTTTGTCAGAATCAACCAACACCCCACCGCCGTTTGTCTCTATTCCATACACTTTCATTATATTGTAACCTACTTTGGAAGGAGGAACATTATCATCAGTACCCGATGCTTGAACAATACTTGGAGTAGAGATTGTTCCTATATAATTTAAAGAAATATAGCCACCTCCTGTCACTTCGAAAATTGTACCAACCGTAAGTGCGCCCCAATTAGATTGTGCTGTACAATCCTCTAAAGCGACCACGCGGTAAACGCCATAAGCCAAGAAATAACAATATGGAGCAGCATTTGGGGTAGTAGTTCTCAAAACATACTGTTGACCACTTTCGTCACAAACAGTTATGCTTACGGCTACCGAAGCGTCAGCACCTCCTATCGGAAGTACAACCCGAGCATATCCGGTTGGTGTGGGAGGTACATTACTATCCATTGTATACGGTCCCAAAACATCCGCTTTAACAAAAAGAGCACAGAAGAACAGTAATATCAAAAAGAAAGTTCGTTTCATTGTTGCATTTTTTTAATTAGTAATAAAAGTATACGAGTGGTCGTTACCCACCCGTACCTTTCAATATTAACTATTTTTTCTTGAAGTTCCAGAACCATGCCGTACCCCAAGCGCCAGCACCGGGTTCAGGAGCACAAAGACGAAGTTCATCTTCTGTAATCTTCAAAATATGATACTCATACTGACGTGCATTTCCTTGATTCGGCTGTATACCTAACAATGGAATAGTACCAGAGAACTCCATAGTACCTACATCCCAACCGGATTGCACCACATCTTCTGACACCTTGACAGAACCACTTTCACCACGACTTGTCTGAACACCAGTCAAACTAAGTGAGAACCAACCATTTAATCCATCATCAGGCAATCCTTTTCCTACAGCTTGTTCATCAATTTGCCCTCTACCGTTTCCGACATCTCCCACAGCATCACAAATCCACCAACCGGGGCCGGTATTGCCGAGATAACCTCCATTACCCCAACAACCGTCTGCAGCTTCTGTATTCCAGACCCAAGTGGTTGTTCCATAACCACCGTCCGGAGTTGTGCCGAATACATCAGCATAAATAGCGGGAAGATCTGTATACTCCGTTACTGCTATTGATTTGGAAGCCGATTTTGTTATGGAGCCGTCCGAATTAATGGTTGTTACATATACTTGCAATTCTTTATTAGGAGGAGCTACTTGAACCGACGGAGCCGTACCTTCTGCCAACTTGATATCAGACGTAGCATCATAAACCTTCACATAACGTGACGGAGTAGGAACAATCTGAATGTTGTTGTTTCCCTGGTTCTTGGCCACAAGTTCAAAAGTAAGATTTTCCGGTGTGACATTGGGATCCGGACTGATTTCATCCACTATCGGATCGCAAGCCACCAGCAGCATTGCAAACAAAGGTATTGCGAATAATATCTTTTTCATATCTTTTTTCATTTTAAATTCATATTCTATTCTTGCCAACCATTATACTCAGCACTTGCATCCGTATAACCCTCATTTTGTTCTACCTTTCCTTCATTCAGGAGGACTTGGTTTTCGGGAATCTTCTGGAAACCTGCCGTAGCCTTATAACGTGCGGCATAACCACCGTTCTGCGCCACATTACGGCTTTCAGCCCCATTTGTATAAACCTTTGCTCCCGTCTGTCTTTCAAGGGCATCGGCAGCAATATGCCAACGGCGAATATCGTTCCAGCGAGTACCTTCAAAACATAATTCCCAACGGCGTTCATTCTGCAATGCAGCCAACGAATATGTACCAATAGGTTCAAGTCCGGCACGACTACGCACTCTGTTTATACCGGAAACATCTTCCTTCAATTCAGACTGCATCAACAATACATCCGCAAAACGAATCAAAACCAAATCATGAATAGAACCGGTTTGCATCAGATTATCATTAATCCAGCCGTCGGCACCATACATTATCTTCTCAAATACCGGCTCAATCGTTTTATTTCCAGCCGCATCCGTACTATAAGCCATGATAGAACCTATTTTCATCTGATAATAATCCGTTTCTTGGATAAAGCCGTCACCACCACCTTTATTATAACTCGGCATATCCTCCGTCTTGAATACGGAGGCCGGACGACGGGCATCATCTTGTTCTGCCACACTCCAATCATTATAAAAATTGGGAGCTACAGGACCGGCACCCCATCCTTGTCCGAAGGGGAAAGAATTGGCCTGATCATTGCCACGTACACCAAAATGCAGAGCATAACCGTTACCATAACCGATAGTAGTGCTCCAAGATGCAAGTTTATTATATTTAATGGCAAACATGGATTCGGGATTTACCGCTGCATCATCTTCTACCCACTTCAATCCCTGACCGGCAGTAAACGGAAAATCTTCTACCGTACATTTATTGGTATATGCCCACAAATTACGAAACTCAGGAACAAGACTATAACCAGAATTATTCACACAATCATCAATATACCCAACCACATCCTGCTTGGTCAAAGTTGTCCCATCAGGCAAATCAACTGAAGTCAACGGACTATAGTTCGTACTAACCAAATCGTTCAGAGTTTCACCATTGCCATACATACCAGTATAATACAACCAAGCACGTCCTAACATAGCTTCAGCCGTATATTTATCAACATGCCCATCCGACTTGCGAACAGCCGGCATATTTGCAGCCGCATCGCGAAGATCCTGCAGAATCTGCCCCCAGATAACAGCGGCAGTCGGAGGAGTAGTATCTTCGGGCAACAAAGCAGTAATCACCAAAGGTACGCGCCCATACATGGAAGCCAACTCGTAGTAATAAAAAGCACGAAGGAACTTGGCTTCGCCCTCAGCCTGCGCTCTTACTTCCGGATCCATTTCAATACCAGCAAGAGCCTCCAACAACGTATTGGCACGGTTGATTCCTTGATAGCGAGCCACCCAGTAGTCCTGCGTAGCATTTGTACCCGTATTACAAATAAGGTCCAAAGATTGCATCAACTTATCATTGGGACCACCACCACCCAACATATCATCGCAAGCCAGCAGAGAATTATACAAGAAAGACTGCTGTGGAAAAGCATTGACATTATTCAGGTTCTGATATATGGCAGCTAAAGCCTGATTGGCATCTTCAGCCGTTTTAGGAAAATTGGTCGTATCTTTTTCCGTCAGACTCATCGAGTCCAAGCTACAAGAAGCAAACATTCCTGCTATCATCAAAGCTGCACCTATTAAATATGCTATTTTTTTCATCGTGTATCAATTTTAGAATTTAACATTAACACCTACCATATAAGTACGAGGTTGAGGATAGTTACCTACATCAACACCGGTTACCCACGGTTCTTTGTCATTGAGGGCTCTACCATTCTCCGGATCCATCCCTTTATAACCGGTAAAAGTAAATAGATTCTGTGCAGCAGCATACACACGAAGTTGCTGGAACGGACAGTTCTTCCAAATTCTCTTGAAATCGTATCCTATAGTCAGATTTTGAATGCGAACATAGTCGGCATCATCAATATAAATATCTGAAATGGCCTGGAAATTCTGTCCACTATTTCCCGGCGCAAGCAGCGGATATCTGTTTGAGGTTCCTTCGCCATGCCAGTAATCGTAAACTTCTGTCGTATAGTTTTCATACTGTCCATCTGAGAACTTTCGCCAAGAGCGAGCTACCTGTGCACCAAAAGCGCCATAGGTTGTTACAGAGAAATCAAATCCTTTATATTCCGCACTTAACGTAAGACCCATTGTCACGTCAGGATGAGGATTACCCAAATCAGTCTTATCGTCATCATTAATCACCCCATTTCCATCAACATCCACAAACTTCAAATCACCCGGTTTAATACTTGCACCTTGCTTAGAGTTTGCCGCATTTCCTTTACAATTCTGGTCAAGATATGCCTGCAAGTCATTCTGGTTCTGAATGACACCATCCGTCTTATAACCATAAAAATAGCCAATAGGATGTCCTTCTTCCATACGGACAAACCGACCCGTACTTTGAGCCAACAAATCATTACCGCCTTCAATAAAATGATTGGCGTTATTAACCTCCGTTACTTCATTCTTATTATAGGCCATATTGACATTCACCCCATACTTGAACTCCTTACCAATCTGATCTCTCCAGCCCATTGAAAGTTCAAGGCCAGTATTCTTTACCGTACCAGCATTTTGATATTGAGTAGCGAAACCGGAAGCCGCATTGGTACCCACTTCCACTAACAAGTCTTTCGTCTGCTTGCTATACCAGTCCATGGTAAAACTCAGACGGTTATCCAAGAAACGGGCATCAATACCGATATTGGTCTGTTCTGAAGTTTCCCATGTCAAATCGGGGTTAGCCAAACGATTCGGGTAAGCTCCGGTTGTACCTCCATTCTTATCCGAGCCAAATGTATAAAGACCATAATCGCCAAACTCGTAACCGGCACGCCAATTTGAATTAGGGATATTGTCATTACCATTCTGTCCCCAACCAGCACGGACTTTCAAGAAACCAAGCCAAGAAGCAGTATTCTTCATAAAAGCCTCGTTTGAAATAACCCAACCAGCAGAGAATGATGGGAAATATCCCCATTGATTGCCTTTCGCAAACTTAGACGAGCCATCGGCACGAATGATAGCAGAAAACATATAAGTTTCCTTAAAGTCATAATTCAAACGTCCAAAATAAGACATCTTAGAACCATAATCCGAGGGATAACCATTTACTGTAGCAGTAGCTTTACGTTCTGTATTATGCAAATAAGCATGTGTAAAGTCACCAAAAGCACTATTATAACCGGTTGCCTCTACTGATTCGCCATAAGTTGGTCTTGATTTAGAATACTCTGTACCAGCCAAAACATCAAAATGATGTAAGTCTGTAATATCAAACCGATAACTCAACGTATTAGTCAAACTCCAGTTCCAACCCAAAGACACGTTATTTATCGTTTGGTCTTTATCACGGCTATCTCCCTGATTATTAATTTGGTAAACGGGAAGATATGAACGCCATGAACTTGACCATTGTTTGTAACTAACCTGACCTTTATAAATAAGATTCTTAAGTGGTTGTACTTCCAGATATGCCGCTGTGTTCAGATTAAAATTCTTATTCTTATTATTCCCAGCCTGATTATATACCATGTGAGCCATCGGATTAGAAGCATATGCAGTATAATCAAGTATACCATTAGCACTCGTTCCAAAATTCTTCAAATCATCATACATGAAGAAATCACCATTTTCATTATATACAGGAATCAGAGGAATAGCACGCAAAGCATTAGAAAGGTCATTCGAATATTGATTACCTAACTGCACACCTTGATTCTGTTTGTGCTGATAATATATATTCTCACCAAACTTTATCACATCCACATCTCCCTTACGATATATCACATGCTCAGAATTAATGCGGAAAGTAAAACGACGATAGTCAGTCTTCACCGGACCACCGAATGCACCATCCTGATACTGATAGCCTATACCTGTCGAAAATTTGGAGAATTCAGAACCACCTGTTACATTCAACGCATGATTAGTAACCACAGCATTTTTATTCCGGAATTCTTTTACCCAATCTGTACCAGGATTGGTACCATTCTGATAAGCAGTCAGCAAATCAGCATCTACGAATTTTGACCAATCATACGGTTGGCCTCCATTATTATAGGCCACTTGATCCATTACCGCCATATATTCTTTGGCATTCAACATATCAGGCATCTTATATATATTTGCCCAACCTATGTTTCCATCATAAGATACAGAAACCTTTCCTACCTTACCCTGCTTCGTAGTAATAAGGATAACACCGTTGGCACCGCTCGAACCGTAAATTGCACAAGATGCAGCATCTTTCAACACGTCAATACGTTCAATATCGGCAGGATTCAAGGCGTTAATATCGCCACCGGCTACACCATCAATAACGTAAACTGGAGCTGTATTTCCGTTAGTACCAGCACCACGAATATTAATTTTAAACCCATCACCCGGCTGACCGGAAACGGCCTGAATATTTACACCCGGAGACTGGCTTTGTAAAGCGCCCAATGCCTGCGTAGTATTTAATTTTGCGATGTCTTCGCCTTTTACCTCAACCGTAGCACCTGTCACCAGTTTCTTCTTCTGTACACCGTAACCCACTACGACTACTTCATCCAACAATTCCGTATCTTCCTTTAGCTGAATCTTGAAACTAGTCTGGTTACCTACCACTATTTCTTGCGGCTGATAACCGATAAAAGACACAACAATCGTTGCTCCCGGCTGAACATTCAATGTGAAATTACCGTCAATGTCGGTAATGACACCATTTGTGGTTCCTTTCTCCAATACATTGGCACCGATGACCGGTCCCATTGCATCTGTTACAGTACCTGTGATTTTTTTTGCTTGCTGCACAGCATCTATTGCATCGACCGATGCGGCGAAAAGTTGCGGAGTATAAGTCAGGCTGACAGCCGAACAGATACCCACGAGCAGCGCGGTTCTTCTGAAATTTAAATTCATACTTGTATTTTTCTTAGATTAATGAATTGGTATTGCCTGGCGGCATCTACCGTTTAATATAAGGTTAAACTTCTCTTTTTGAGGAAAAATTAAATATACCTTATTCTATAAAGTGGTTGGTATACATATCACTCCTTTCTCATAGGCATTTTTCATTTCATTAGCGGTTAAACATTATATGATTATTATCAAATTTTAATTAGGCTTGACAAAAGTAGACTTTTAGCAGCAAACCTTATAATACTATTTTATCAAATAACGACACTCATTTAACATCCATTACTATTTTTCCTAAAAAGTATAAAGCATGAATTCTATAACCAACAACTAAAAGCTATAAAAGACAGAAAGGGTTGCCCCGATACTAACCAGAGACAACCCTTTCTATTTTATTATTAAAAATTGCTATTCCATAGAAGGAAGCTCTTCACGGGAAACAACAAATTCCTGGCTCATAGCATCCTTCCACCATGCTTCATCAGCATGGACTACCGGGCTACCATCCTCATTTGTCCCGTCATACCACGGCATGAACCAACTCCAACGTGCACCAGATGCCCATTGTTCGGAAATAAGTCCGACCGTACCACATTCACTCAGCGAAACAATCTTGTTTCCATAATTTTCGGCAATGGAAGTATATTCTGAAACACAATCTGCAGTTTCCTTATTATAAACATCACGTCCCACGATGTCTACATATTGATCTCCCGGATACCAATCGGCATCATTGCCCTCGGTAGTCCAAACCCAGATAAGATTATCCAATCCTTCAGTCTTGAAGTAATTGAACATAGCAATCCACAGAGATTTAAAGCTGGCAGCATCCTTACCCCACCAGAACCAGCCACCGGCTGCCTCGTGGAATGGACGCCACAATACCGGAATATCCGCATCTCTCAATAGCTTCAAGTAAGCGGCAGCATTTTTCAAATCTTCGGTAAACACCTTGTTTTCCCAAGTGCCTTCCACTGTGGCATTGGTAGCATCAAACTCCGTATCTGCCTTATAAAAGGCATAATCCTTATTCGGGTCGAGAGCTGTACCGTTATTTTCAAGATAAACAGCAACTGCTGTATAATCATGTCCACCAATGATGAGACCACCTTCTTGCAGGGATTTCAAAACATCTTCGGTAATCACCAATGTATAGTCCCCGGATATGTCAAAATAATCAGTTCCTGAAGCAATCTCGCTCCAACCACTGTTTTTGAACGAACCTTGTGCACCCGCTGCCACATCCTTCACAGCCACGCGTATCACCTGACCCACTTGTGCATCAGCAAAGACAGCTTTTGCAGCATCATCCGTCATCTGTACATTTCCACTCCAATCACCCGGCATTACTGTCTCTCCTTCCCATATTTGGGTAGAAGAAGCTTCGCCTACAGCTTTCTTGGGTACATTCCAATGCCACATGGCAGCTACGATGCCACCTTTGTCAGACCAATCCTTAACAGGAGTAATGTCACCGTAATTAATCCAGTCTGCTCCAGCTACAGATGCCGGCAGATGAACATAGTCGAAACAGTTGATAGCCGGATATTTTCCAGTCCATCCATACACCTTTTCGGACATTTCCGTATTCCAGGCAACATTGGCCATCATAGCTGAAAGTGTCTTCGTCTCGAAGTTATCCAATAGATAATTGTACAGTTTCACAGCTTTGGCCGAACTAGCGGCAACCAGTGCCTTGTCCAAAGCGACAGTAGAGAACTGAACCGATACAGCCGGAGCAGGCATCTGGTTCGGTCCGGTTACTATTCCCTCGGGGATAGAGAGAGAACAAGCCGTCTCTCTCCCGGGAACATTCACTTTTACAGTCAGTATATTGCTTGCGCCAAGTACATCGGCACTTATCAGTTCACCACCGGTAAACTTGATTTCGCTCAGATTGTCTGTTGCAAAGAATATATTCTTGTCATATTTCACCTCAATAGTGATTTCTCCCGTTTTCACTTTGGCTGCTCCACTTTCAGGAGTAGTAGACACCAATACCGGTGTATCCACTGCTGGGATATCATGATCGACATCAGTATCGCAGGAGGCAAAAGTAAAAGCTGCTATCAACGAAAGCATCCATTTTATATTCAGTTTCTTCATCTTAATTATGATTTTATTTCATTCTTAATCAGGGCATCCATAGTCACATTCTTCAAGCCACAATTCATCAATTTACAATCGTTATTTTTGTAAACGTCAAATCACTGCCCTGAATAATGATACCTACATTTGTCTGGTCTTCACAATCTCCTTGTTTAGCTTGAATATTATCAAGTATCTCCTGAGTCAACGTCAACTCCATCACACGGCTCTCGAAACTCCATCCGTAAATGTCTGTCGGTACCATAGTCGTATCAAACAAAGAGAAAGCTATGCCACTCCAATCGCCATAGTTAAACTGAGCCTGTGCCCAAGTCTGGTCTTTCTGATCAAAATAGACTTTCATGACAGTGCCTGCCGTTACCTTGGCAAAAGATACAGCCGGTACCAACACACGTCCTCCATCACCCCAACTAATATCAAGCGGACCAGCCCAAACTGTTTCTTCATTGGCAACTACAAGAACATCATAAGCAATTTCACCATTTGAAGAAATCAGTTTTAGGCTATAAGTTCCATCCAGCTCAGCCGGTACATTCAACATCAATACCCCTTTAGCTGCATCATTGATATACTGAACAGCAGCCTCATTCAGCAATACATTTGTCAGCTTATCAGCATTAACAATCTCAAGTTCCACAA
Source organism: Bacteroides sp. D20 (assembly GCF_003436255.1). NCBI lineage: Bacteria > Pseudomonadati > Bacteroidota > Bacteroidia > Bacteroidales > Bacteroidaceae > Bacteroides > Bacteroides sp. D20. The sequence continues at coordinate 65,354 of NZ_QSOO01000011.1, forward strand.
TTCGTCCCCGAACCAATTTGTCAGGCAATGCCGGCAAATAGGCACATACCGGTTTCTCTATTGTCAAAGACGGTGCTTCCACAGATTCACCATTGGCCATCTTCAAGAGTAAGGCCCCGGTTTCAGCAGTTGTGGGTACAGTCAAGGAAATGGCAGTAGCGGTGGCATCGGATACGGTAACCTCCACATTACCACTGAATACAACAGCCGAAACTACATCCATATTTACTCCTTTGACAGTCAAAGCCTCTCCTGCCGGGACCGTCGCCGCACTATAAGAAATGTTTTCCGGCTTTGCCGTTGCAATAGATACGGCAGTTGCTTTTCCACTATTTGTATTCAATTGCAAATCACCACTAATAGCCGCAGCCGGCATCAAGACCTTTATTTCAGTCGAGTTTTGTGATTCCAATCCTACTGCTTCTTCTACACCAGGGAACGTTACATCAGTCACCAAATCCATATTGGTACCTTTCAAGGTAATCATATCTCCACCACGCAAGTTTACAGCAGGAACAGCCACTACGTTCGAAGGCGTAGCTACTACAACAGTAGCGACCACAACTTTTACATCCGAAGCAGGAAGTACCGTAACTTCTCCGTCCGAGACATTATCCGGCAATGTAAAAGTAAGTTCATCTCCTTCGGAAGAGGCAGTCATCGTAAATTCAACTTCATCCCCATTCGGCATCTGCACTTTCTTCACCAAATCAAAGTTTTCACCAGAAACTCGAATGACATCCCCCGGCTTCTTATCTACCAGGTCGAGTGGAGCCTCTACCGATGGCAAAGTAACCTCCAGTTCCCCTTCAGAATAAATCCAATTGGGGATTTCAGCTCCATCAGACAAGATGAACTTACCGGTCTGAGCAGAATCAGGAACAATAACTTTAATCTCCTGACGGCTTTGACTGACAAACTCATCAGCAGGCACTGTTACCTCGTCAGCAAATATCACTTCTTTAATCAAATTCAAATATTCACCAGTAATGGTCAATTCACTACCAGGCTTTACTTCTGCCGGTGCAAAAGCCTCCAAAGCAATCGGCTCCGTAAATGTCAACTCGGTTTTTGTTGTAATATCCCCTTTCGGAGTCTTCAAGACAACCAACCCCGGCTGGGCTGTCTGAGGTACAGTGACACGGATTTCCGTATCACTGACTACTTCGATGTCTGTTATATCGTCGCAACCGGGAATAGCGACCGCAGTCACCTTATCCATGCCACTGCCTAGGAAACGGAGTACACCGCCGCGGGATACGGGACTCGGTCCGAATACATTCAGACTGATTCCCCCTTTATATTGGTTGGTATCTTCATCATCCCCATTGTCGCAGGCCGTAAACGTCAAGCAACTGAAGAGCATCAGGCACATCATCCACAGTGCCGGAAATTTATATGTTTTATTCATATCAGTATTCTATTTAAAAGGTTATTCAATAGGTACCACACGGATGTTGTCAATCATAATCACCGGATTGCAATCCTTACCTTCCACACCACCTGCCCAGACAAAGAATGTCAATCCGGTCAGCATAGTCTTGTCAAAAGTTCTATCACACTTATTACCTTCATGCGTCTTGTTGAACTCGGACAGATTCATGGAAACGGTTGTCCATTTACCACCCGTATCATACGAACCCGTATTCTTCCAAGGCAACCACAAACCACGCGGCACATTCGTATCACTAAAATAAGCATTAGTTCCCGTCGCATAAGTCACCACATCATTACCCGTAAACATCACTTGTAGAGCGCAAGACTGCCACGGATTGGAAGAAGGAATATTCACCTCGAATTTCAGTTGCAAGCCATTGACGCCATACTCCTCGAGCAGTTCTGCAAACTCAGGACGTGCAGAAAGTTCGGGATAACCGGCAGACGGTTCCGGCCAATAGTTGAACGAGAACTCATCTTCTGCCCAAGTAGCTCCGATAGCACCGTCAAGTGCTCCGGTGAGACAGATATAAGCACCGTCAATACTGTTTTCATCGGCTTCTCTCAACACCTTGCTACCATCGCGCCAACCGTGGGCAATAGCCATACCGCCATGAGAACCGTCCCAGTCAAAGAGAATGTTACGTGTATCATAATAGCGGAACTTGGAACGTCCGGTACCATAAATGGACTTCACGTTGATATAGCCTGCAGGAGCATTGTCCGGAAGAATAAAGCTGACCGCAGTCTTGGTTATGTTCGTAATATTAGTCACTTCCACATTACCGGCCATCGTAATGGTCAGCGGCACATTCGGGTCATCAATGAAATAGTCACCAATCAGTGTCACCTCACTACCCGGCTTTGCAAACTCACAAGAAATGGAGTTCACGGTAGGAGCCGGAACCAACACCTTGAAATCATAATCTATGGTATCCTTTGCTTTGGTCACCATATAAATCTTATCAGTCACTACCGAAGGAATCTCTTTCGGAACATCTACCATAAGTGTATGGTCAGTGATGTAACTGGTATTAAGTATCGCCTTCTGGTCATTGAAATAGAGCTCGTAAACACTCCGCAGATTTTCACCGACCAGACAAATCGTATTCGCCATATAAGCCCCCGACAGCAAAGAGTCTGCCGCTGCCGGATCAGGGACACGAACATATTTCAAGGTAGGCTTTCCCCCTGCCACTTCATATTTATCCGGTTCATCCTCACAAGCCGCCATGGAAAAGCCTGCTACAACAACAGCTGCCGCGAAGAACCAATTCGTATATCTATTATTTTTCATCTTTTCAAGCATTAAATTAATAACTGAATTCAGAACGTACATCTACGTGTACCGGGTCTTTCATCAAATTAGGATTGAACACCACGTCTTCTGTCGGGAACGGCAATGTAAAGCTGGAGACTGTCACATTCGGCGCCTTTGCATCCGGATTGTAACGGGTCTCGTCCGGATTCACCGTCCAACTGCCGTTTTCATAATAAGCCTTATAAGTAGTACCCAGACTATAATAAACATCACGGCGCTGTGCCTTCAGCTCATTGATAGCACGCTGGGAATCATAATATGCCAAACGTACATAATCATACCAACGGTCGCCTTCGCAAGCCAGTTCCAGCCGGCGTTCCTTCCAGACGTCCTCCCAAGTAATGGAGGTTTTCGGAGTAACTCCCGGAATGGCACGGCCACGTACTGCATTGAAAGCATCCAGTGCACTCTGGTCTGTAGTAGAGGTAGCCAGTCCCATTTTCGCCTCGGCATATACCAGATAGATATCGGACAGGCGCAGGATATGGGTTGCCAGGCCGCTGTACATATTACCAGCCGATACGCCCAAGCCCAATACATGGTCATTATTGTTACCATAGAGATGCTTCACGTGATTGGCACCGGTAGGAGACTGGTAATCGCCATTAGGTCCTCCCTTCCCATATTCGGCATCATAAATAAACCGCAGATAATCAAATCCGCCCTTGTCCTGCCAGAAATAATCGTATACATCACCTGCCATCATCATAGTAGCCTTACGACGGGTATCCGTATCCGAACGCGTCTCAGGACTTTCCAAAGCGGAAATTCCAAATGCATCCTGCAAATCAACCGACGGACCTGCATAGCCGCCCCAGCAATCACCAAATTCATCGAATCCCACCATTGCCAAGTCCGACTGCAACGTATTCTGCTGTGTCCAGGGGTCACGTCCTGCCGACCAGTGCCAGGAGAAGAGACACTCTTCATTCTTGTTGTTTGCCAAACGGAAAACATCGGAATAGTTAGCCAGCAAGTTACGGCCGGAATTATTAATTACATCCTTGGAATATTCTGCCGCTTTCGCCAAATCATCCGCATTGCGGGTACCGGAAAGGCCACTCTTAGTTAGATACACCTTAGCCAAAAGACCTTCGGCACAATAGCGGTCAATACGTCCCGTTTCACCTCTGGCCGGAAGCAACTCCATAGCTTTCTCCAGAGTCATAATGATATATTCGTACACATCTGCTGCCTCCACTTTGAATTTGGAGTTATAATTACCGGAATTCAATTCGTCCGTATTATCATGGATAATGGGTACTGCGCCAAAACTACGTACCAAATAGAAGTAAGCCATGGCTTTCCATGCCAGACACTCGCCCATACACTGATTTTTCACTGCTTCTGACGCATTTGCCGTCTTCAAACGAGTATATACAGTATTGGCATGGCCAATCACTGCCCATAGAGAATAGGACATGTTCACAAGGTTTTCATCCGTACCATTCACCGTAAAATTCAAGTAAGGGCTGTTTCCCTCGTATACGTTTCCGGACAAGATTTCACCGACTTTAATAAAACCGCGCTGAAAGTCATACCAAGGTGAGTTATAAAGATAATTAACCCCCTGCACACATTGTTCGTCATTCTGATAGAAGTTCGATTCGTTATAATTGTCTTCGGTAGGACGGTTCAGGAAATCCTCGCATGAAACTGTTCCCATACCGAGTACAGCTGCAAACGCCCAATATTTAATATATCTGATTTTCATGTTTTCTTCAATTTAAAGTGTTAGAATGAAACGTTCAAGCCGAATGAATAAACTGTAGGAGACGGATAACGTCCGTTGTCCAAACCATAGACATTGACGCTTGAAGTGCTGGCACCAATTTCAGGGTCATAGCCGTCATAACCGGTAATGGTCAGCAGGTTCTGGATATTGGCATAGATACGCAAGTTGCTCAGTCCCAGTTTATCAATCGTCTTTTTCGGGAAAGTATATCCCAAAGAGATGTTCTTCAGACGGATATAAGAACCATCTTCAATATAACGGTCACTGATACGGTCGTTGTCATTCGGGTCATTGATAGTGGCGCGTGGAATGGAAGCTCCCGGGTTTGCCACCATGACGTTAGACACATCATTATACCACATCGTTCCATCTTCGTAGACCTTGTTCGGATTGATAGGAACAAGCTGTGCACGTCCGTTTACAGCATTCAGCTGGTTAGTCCAGGGAGAGTTCATATGTGTCAGCTTCATGGAAAGGTAGTTATACACCTTGTTGCCATAGGAACCGTTGATGAAAACGGACAAGTCGAAGTTCTTGTAACGGAAAGTATTGGTCCAGCCAAAAGTAAACTTAGGCATCGGAGAACCGATATTGGTCTTGTCATAGTCGTCAATAACGCCATCGGGCACACCGTCAGGACCACTGATATCCTTATATTTCACATCACCCACCCATACGGTATTGGTACGGTCGAATACACCGTTTGCCGGGTACTTGGCAGGTTTCGGAGAAGTCTGAAGGTCCTCCAGGTCCTTGTAAACACCATCACAAACAAATCCATAGAAGTTATAAAGTGATTCGCCTACACTGGATACACTGACTACATCGGTCCACTGTCCGTAACCCACAATCTGCGCATTGGCTGTACCAGCCAATCCTTTCAGTTTGTTCTTGTTGAAAGAAATCTGGAAGTCAGAATCCCATTCAAACTTACCCGTAATAGGATGTGTGTTCAGAGAGATTTCAAAACCGGTATTCTCTATGTCACCATAGTTACCTTTCGGAGCAGCCAATGCAGAAGAGGCATTACCGGAAGTACCCATATAAGAAGGCAACTGCAACGGCATCAACATATCACTGGAAGTTTTCTTGTACCACTCTACCGTCAGGTTGATACGGTCGTGCAGGAATCCCAAATCCACACCGACGTTCCATTGCTCCTGGGACTCCCATTTGATGGAAGTATTCGGTATATTGGAGGGGCGATACCCCATACCCAGACCGGAAGGCATACGACTCATGGATGTACCCCAAGCATAACCACCGATGTTGGCATTACCAGTTTGTCCCCATCCCAGACGCAACTTACCGTTACTGATGACCTTCTTCAACGGTTCAAAGAACGTTTCGTTGGAAAAGCGCCAGGAAGTAGCCAATGAATGGAAGCCTGCCCAACGGTTCTCGGGACCGAAGTTTGAAGAGCCGTCATAACGATAGGTATAAGTACCCAGATAACGGTCGGCATAGTTATAAGTCAGACGTGTAAAGAAAGATGCCATAGACGAGCTTCCAAAACCTGCATTGATAGTCGGGGTTCCCGTACCCAAGGCAGGATTGTGCACTTCATCCGAAGGCAGACCGCTATTGAACACACTCGTGAAGTCATAGCTGGACTCCCAGCACTCCTGGCCCACCATGGCTGTATAATGATGCTTGTCGCCTATGTTTCCGGAATAGGTCACATAGTTCTTCAATTGCCAGAATGTACTGCTGTTTTTCTGGATATTGCTTTCATTACTGGAACGTACCCATCCACCCAAATCAACCATCGGCTTGTAGCGCTCACCTTTGCTGGAACTGATGTCATAACCCAATTCGGCATGCCATACCAGATTTTTAATCGGAGTAACCTCAAAGAAAATATTACCCGTCAGTTTCTGACGGTCCAGCAGAATGTCATCCATCATGGCAAGGGCAATCGGGTTAGGATTCGTGTAGCCTTCGCGAACAACGGTGGCATAGCTGCCATCCAGATTATAGATAGGTATATCAGGAAGAGTGGTCAACGAGTAGTTAATCAAACCTTCATCACTGTCTGCCAGTTTCAGGTCATCACCCGTTGCTGTATAGGTGGCGGTCAAACCGAGTTTCAACCACTTCTTCAGTTGGGCATCCAAGTTGGCACGGAAGCTGTAACGGTTAAAGTTTGAACCGATGATGGTACCGTCCTGATCCATATAGGAAGCTGATACGTAGTATTGTATCTTCTCTGTACCACCTTGTGCCGAAATCTGGTGCTGATGCTGCAAAGCAGTCTGGAAGATGGCGTCCTGCCAGTTTGTACCTACTCCCAGCAGAGAAGGATCGGCATAATAATTACTAGGGTCAGAGATTTCACCCATGTTTGCCAAATCATTATAATAAGTGGCATACTCACGCAGATTCATCATATCCAGACGCTTTGTCTGGCGTTGAACGGCAAACATACCGTCATAAGTAAACTTAGCCTCACCCGCCTTACCACGTTTGGTCGTAATCAAAACCACACCATTGGAACCTTGCGCACCGTAAATGGCGGTTGCCGAAGCATCTTTCAGAATTTCCATACTGACGATATCAGCAGGGTTGATGGTGGAAAGCGGAGAAATGGTGGAAACCGAGCCATTACCCAGTGCATCGCCCAAACCATAAGATGAACCGCTTTGTCCCTGACTCTGTACAATCACACCGTCAATTACATACAACGGCTCGGCATTAGCATTGATAGTGGCCTGACCACGTACGCGGATAGAGGAGGAAGAACCCGGAGCACCGGAAGTGCTGACTGCCGTCACACCGGCAGCACGCCCTTGAAGGGACTGGTCGAGATTGGTGATAATAGAACCCTTAATCTTGTCTTCACTCATGGAAACGGAAGCACCGGAAAGGTCGCTTTTCTTCATCGTACCGTACCCCACAACCACCACTTCGTCCAACATCTCGGAGTCTTCCTTCAGCGTGATGTTCACTGTTGTCTGGTTCGTTATCTTTATTTCCTGGCTGACATAGCCTATAAAGGAGACTACAATGGTAGCTCCTGGTTTCACATTCAAGGCAAAGTTACCGTCAATGTCGGTAATTACACCATTCGTTGTACCTTTTTCCAATACATTGGCACCGATAATAGGGCCCATAGCATCACTGACGACACCCGTAATTTTCTTTGTTTGCTGCACTGCCTCAACGGTATCCGTCGATGATACTGCGAAAAGCTGAGGAGCATAACCCAGACTGAACACCGAGCATATCCCCGCAAGCAGCGCTGTCTTTCTAAAATTCAAATTCATACTGTATTTCTTAGATTTAAAACAAACACAAAACCTCCCAAAAGAAGATTTTTTTAGTTAACAAAATGAGAGTAAGTCAAGAAACCGTGACATGCAATCAAGGCGTTGACACTTAAAATTACTTCCAAACAATTCATGTTTTCACAGCATCATTCTTCTTTTCTTCCATAAGCACAATTCTTTTTTCTTAATTATTAATGGTTAAATCATATTGTTTTTAAAGGGCTATTTTTTCAGTGTCGTCAATTCGTCACGAACCATTCTCCCCCACTCTTTCATGTCTGCATCTTTCCAGTTTCCCTCGGAAGAAGCCGACGGATAAAGCATGGAACAAGTCTCGTCTTTGTCCGACAAGGACCAAGCCACCCAACTGATGGAATGCCGCTGCATCCACTCCAGCCAATTCCCCCACTCTTCTTTACTGATGGGGCCGTCCCCACTTGCCTCCATACCGGCGCATTCGGAAACGAAAATCGGCAAGCCCTTGCCCAGAGCATAGTCGGCGCGGTCGCGCAGCCACTGTCCGTGGGTGTTGGCATAAAAGTGGAGTGTATACATTATATTGCTATATCCGGTAATAGGATCGTCCGCTGCCAAATGGATGTCCTGGTCCCAATGCGGACAACCAACGAGGATAACGGCATCCGGTTCTATGGCACGAATCGTCTTGATAACCTCCACAGAGTATGACTTCACCTGCTCCCAACTGTCTTCCACCGGTTCGTTGAAAACCTCATAGATGACATTAGGAACCCCTTTGTAACGGGTAGCCATTTGGGTGAAGAACTCCTTTGCTTCTTCCTGCCGCAGATTGTGGCTATGCCAGTCGATGATGACGTAAACGCCGTTCTCGATAGCAGCATCCACCACTTTCGTAACACACTCAATACCGAATTCGGGCTTGTTCACATAGCAGGCGCTATCCAAATCCACTCCCATAGAGGCCCGAAGCACTTGTGCGCCCCAGTCATTGACCAGATAAGCAACCGAAGAGGCATTGTAGAAACGGGGCCAGAACTGATGCCAGCCATAGCTGACACCGTGCAATACCACCGTGTCTCCTTCGGTATTCATCAACTGCGTACCATTGACCACCAATGCCGGTAGCGTTTCCTTTACATTTTCATTCTTCGACGGGTTTGTTCCACAACCAATGGTCATACCTAGGCAACAAACCGCCAACATAACTTTCCATATGCTTTTCATATCATACTTAGTATTTAGAGTAATAATCTTTCTTATATAACGGTACAAACGCTTTGTACACGCTTACATTCTAATTTTCAGGCAGGGATTACACGGAAAAGCACGGATAGGTTCAATTTTGCAGCTTCCGGTTTTCCGCTTTAATTATTTCAATAGTGCTGTCTGTGGCAAAGACAGAGTTCAGTCCTTGTTGTTCTTGAGCCGGGTCACCGGTATAGTCATCTCCCTTTTCCCAGAATACATGGTCGGGATTTTGTCCGGCAAAACCACCCCATGCCCAGAAGTTGCATCCGGCAAAGAGTCCGCCGCTCTCACGGTCCTGGCGGATGAGGTCGAATACATAACGGTAATATTCATCGCGGGCAGTGGTCGGTGCCTCTTTGGAAAAGCTGAAACCGTCACGGGGAAAACCGAACTCCTCCAAAACAATCGGCTTGCTGTACTTCCGAGCAATGACCATGTGGTCATCTATATACTTCTTAGTATTTTCCTTGGCACGCGGAAGAAGTTCCTTCAGGCTGTCCGCCTTCACCCAACTCCAGTTGTAAGGCCAGATGTGGATATTCAGATAATTGATGTTGGGGTCGGCATGAATCTTCTCGAAAAGATTCATATCCATTTCGCATCCCCACGAGCCCTCACTGCCGGAAGACACCATGTGGTTCGGGTCAAGTGACTTGATTTGTGCAGCCACATCGGCCATCCAGCGGGCAAACGGTTCCTTGTTCTCGTCAGAGAAAGCGCGAGGCTCGTTACCAATCTGCCAAGACATAATAGTGGGGTCATCCACATATTTTATCTGATTATACCTATTGGTGCGTGAAACAATATAATTGACATGATTGGCAAACAAGGCCTTCGCGCTGTCCGATTGGGGGAACTGCTTGACATACTCCATATAGGCGGGCCATCCGTCTACGGCAGGTACCACGGCATCACCGTGTCCGGACCATTGCAGGTAAACGGAATAGCCACCGCTCCATTCCCAGGAATTGTTCAAATAGAGGACAGCTGTCATATCACGTTCACGCAGTTCATTCATAAAATAATCCAATCCGGCTAAAATAGTATCATTATAGACGCCCGGTGCCACTTGTAAAGAGGGCTCTACCCGCGTCTTTATGCCATTTTCACCGTCAGCACCCACCAATACGCGCAGGTTGTTGATGCCAATACTTTTCAGAAAGTCCAGCTCCTTATGCAACCGTTCACGATTGCCGCCTTCACCTTCGGAACCAAGAATGGCACCGTACCAGAAATTGGTACCTACAAAATAATAGGGTTTTCCGTCGCGAACGAACTGTCCATCGGCATTGACCTTAATAAACGAATGCTCCGCAGGCTTAGGGGCACATGCCCCCAAAAGGAATAAAAGTACTGTCAGCAAAAGGAATTGTTTCTTCATATTATCAGTTTTTAAGCGATACACAAAGATACGCGGCTCATATCATAAAAAATGATACTATATTATCAGATTAATGTGCCAATGTGATTAATCACATTGGCACATTAAGTTGTCTCCGTATCCAGTCCAGCCATTCATCCCACTGTTCCTGATACCAGTAATGCCCGGTTTCCAGATAAGGATGCAGTTCCTTCGGAGAAGAAATCACATTGTAGGCTGCATACATGGAAGTGGGAGGACAGACCTCATCGTTATACCCCCAACTGAACCAACCGGGCACATTCAGCAGGCGGGCAAAGTTTGCCGTATCATAATAGCGCACCGTTTCAAGCTGCTTTTCATCGGGAGCACCGTAATAATAGAAATAATGGGGCCAGCCGCAAGCGCGCTTCTTGAAGAACGCTTCGTGGTCGCATAAGGCAGGATGAACAGCCGCCAGGAAAGTAACGCGCGAATCAAGAGCCGCCGTAATCACAGACAAGGCACCGCCCTGGCTGGAGCCCGTAACGCCCAGCGCCTTCCCGTTGTACTGCGGCAGCGAACAGATAAAATCCACAGCACGCAAAGCGCCTACCACCACACGGTTATAGTAAGAAGCATCCCGGCTGTCGCGGCCGAACGTCCAGTAATTGCTCAGCGCCCCACCTGCCAGCGCATCATATACAGACTGCTGCATCGTGACGGGAATGCCGTGGATACCCACCTCCAATGTAATCACCTTTCCAGGAGCCGTATACGTATCTCCCGCATAAGGGCGGACACCCGCACCGGGCACACGCAGCAAAGCCGGATACTTCCCTTCTTTCTTGGGAATACTGAGAATACCGTAAAAACGTCCTCCCCAAGCTTTTGTCTGGAAGCTGACCTGATATACATTATCCGTTTCCGTACAGCGTTCGGGAAGCAGCGTCATAAGGGGATTCAACGGAGTCTTGCGCGCCTCTTCCAAGGTCTTGGCCCAATAATCCCGAAAATCGGCAGGAAGTTTCGTCACAGGTTGCAGCTGCTCGGGAGCATAGGCCGATGTAGCCAGCCCTTCATAAGTCCGGCCGTCCACATGCGCCTTGACCTTGCAACGCAAGAAGCCTGCAGTCTTCATCGTGCCTTGCAACTTCAAGGTACCATCTTTCAGCACCACGTCTTTCTTTACTTCAGTAGGATACATCTCGGGGCCCAGTTCATAGTCAATCTTGACATCGGACAAGAGGTTCTGTGCCTTCAGCACCCGGACGGTAAACGTACACTTCTCATTCAGACGATACACCCAATCGCTATGGTCGGGTGAAACGACTACACGGATTTCATTGCCGCGTATCTGCGCCGTCACAGCACATACACACAGCAGACATAAAAATAAGGAAAAAACTCTTTTCATGATATCAGATATTAGTATTAATCATTGGTGCAAAAATAGGCACTTTCAATGAAGAATACCAATACTTTTTTATCATATCACCAGCTTCTTTTTCCGATAATTCTCACGGAATTCCTTCGGCGAGCATCCCTTCTTCCGCTTGAACATACGATTGAAATTGGACAGATTGTTGAAGCCGCAGTCATAGCACACCTCTGCAATGGTACGCGTGGAATCTACCAACATACGCGTGGCAAAGCCCAGACGGATATCAATAATGTAGTCGGAAAGCGTCTTGCCGGTGCGCAGGCGAAAGAAACGGCTGAAAGAGACCGGGGTCATGCCCACCATATCGGCCAATGAAGCCAACCGGATATCCTCCTGATAATGGGTGGAAATGTATTTCTGCACCTTCTGTACCCGGCGGCTGTCAGAGAAAGTCTCTATCTTGGCAAACGAAGAACTGGACAACACCCGGGCATTGTCATAGAGGGAAAGTTCGTAAAGGATACGGAGAAAGTTCATCACGGCATAAAAGCCCTGCTCCTCGGAAGCCAGCTTATCCAGCCAGTTGTACACCTTCATGATGGCCTGCATGGGGAAACTAAGTCCGCACTGTGCACGCTCCAGCATCCGACGGATACTGTCGAACTGGTTCTTGTTGACAACGTTCCCGAAGAACAAGTCGGGAGAGAACTGAATGGTAATCTCCCGAATATCCCCGGAGGTACATTCATGTTGCTCCCATACATGCTCCAACTCCTTACCGGTTATCAGCACCAGGTCATAATCACCGATAATCTCGGCAGAATCGCCCACCACACGACGTACGCCGGAAGCATGTTCCGTGAAGTTCAGTTCATACTCTGCGTGACAATGGATGGGGTAGGTAAATTCTGTTTTGCGACGATCGGCAATATAGAAACAGTCACGTTCCGACAGAGGGGTTATTTCCCTCATGATATAGTTCTGGTTTTCCATAGGCATTGGTTAAAAAAATATCATGCCACAAATATACTCATTCTTTTTAATCCCACAACAGTACCATTTGTTACATTTAGAGGTAATAATTGTTATATATGAGCAGATACCCGGGAAAGTCCCACCCGGAAAAGCAAAACTTCCGTTCTTCTCCCCCTCAGGCTCTAATGTAAGGATGTATGAGATGCGCATCTCGTACACTTACACACTATAGTTTGAGGAAGAAAGAAGCGGAGATCCCTCTCTTGCCCCATAGACAAGAGAAAGGTCTCCGCTTCGCCGGATGATATAAATGATAAGCCGCTTACTTCTGCAACTTCAAGACACAGGAAGTTTCCGGCAGGTTTTCCGAAACGACCGTCAGTGTGGCTTCTCCCGCTTCGCCGGTACTTTGCAACAGCACCTGTGCAAGTCCGTTGAATGCCTTTACCTGATAGGTGCGGGCATCGGCGTCGGCCGGACGTTCCGTAGCCTGATAAGCGGGGTCTCCATTCCCCACCCCAAGGATGCGTACCGGACCGGAAACGGTTATCGTCAAGTCGTTGCAGGCAGTGGGGACAAAACGTTTCTTTTTGTCCTGCAACTCAATATTACACACTGCCACATCCCGATTGTCTGCCTGAATGACGGGACGGTCTGCCGTCAGGGAGATACGGGCAGGAGCACCGGTAGTCTCCACAGTACGGGCCAATATTTTTTTGCCGTTCTTATAGCCTACAGCCTTCACTGCACCGGGCTGGAAAACGGCTTTCCAGGAAAGATGGCCGTTTCGGGGCATCGGTTTGCGATCCAGTTTCTTGCCGTTCACAGTCAGTTCCACTTCATCGCAGTTGCTGTATACCCAAATGTCGATGCTATCACCTTCGTGACCTTGCAGATTCCAGTGAGGAAGGATGTGCAGCACCGGCTCATTCGTCCACCAGGACTTCAGATACCAGGCTTCGTCCTTGGGGAAGCCACAGTAGTCCAGAATGCCGAATTGTGAGCCCGTAGCCGGGAACTTCATGGGGTTGGGCTCGCCGCGGTAGTCGAAACCCGTCCAATAGAAAAGACCTGCCAGATAGGGGCGTTCGTCATAGAATTTCCAGCCACGCTCGATGCAGTTCAGCAGGCTGTCAGGCCCGTTCGGTTTACGGTTGTGCGCCACCATGTGGCCTTTGCCGTGGGCATCAAAGTAGATGCCGCGCGTACCACAGCCCGTGGTCTCTTCCGAACCGAGCGCCCGGCGACCGGGATAATCCTTGCGGTGCTGCTCCACAGGGTTCTGAAGGATGTAGTTATAACCGGCCACGTCTGCGGGAATCAAGATGGCAGGGCCACTGCTCGAAGCAACGGTCATGAGGCGCGTAGGGTCGAAACGGTGGCAATATTCGCGCATCGTGGCAGCAATGCGTGTACCGCTTTCTTTCCACTCGATGCCCCACTCCTCGTTGCCTACGCTCCAAAGGATGATGCACGGATGGTTGCGGTCGCGGTCTATCATACGTTTCAGCAGGCGGGTATGTTCCTCGTTGACGCCCGTCAGACGGTTTTCCTCTATCACAAGAATGCCGAGGCTGTCGCAGGCATCGAGCATTTCGGGAGTCATCGGGTTATGGGAAGAACGGCAGGCATTGCAGCCGAACTTCTTCAGTTCCTTCAGTCGGTACACTTGCAGGGCATCGGGAATGCCGGCACCTACTCCGGGGTGGTCTTGGTGCATGTTCACACCTTTCAGTTTCAGAGGCTGTCCGTTCAGGAGGAAGCCCTTGTCGGCATCGAAGCGGATGTCGCGAATACCAATCGGGGTGGCCACCACGTCCACCTGCCTACCGTTTTGCCAGACGCTGGTTTCCATTTTATAAAGGTAAGGATGTTCTGTACTCCATAGCTGGGGATTCAGCACTTTGGTACGCACCTTTACGCTACGCGTTTCTTGCGGCAGCAGGGTTATCTCTTCCGCCTCGTCCTCCATCTGCACTTGTCCGTCGGCATCAAGCAGACGGCACCATACTTTGCCGGAGACGGGGTCTTTTCCCGAATTCTTCATCTGCACTTCGGTCACCAGCACAGCCTTGTCGAAAGGAGCTTCCAGCGTGGAAGATACAAATACGCCGAAAGGAGCTACATGCAACGGCGCCGTCTTGTTCAGCCATACATGGCGGTAGATGCCCGCACCCTCGTAAAACCAGCCCTCCTCGAGCGTGGCATCCGCACGGACGCAGATAAGATTCTCTTCTCCGTAATTCAGGTATTCCGTAATGTCGTATACCTGCGTGGCATAGCCGCTGGGTTCGTGTCCCAGGTAGAAACCGTTTATCCAGATACGGGCATCACGGAAGATACCGTCGAACTGAAGATAAAGATGCTTGCCGAGGTCCTCTTGCGGAACAGTGATACTTTTCCGATACCATCCCACAGAGTTTTCGGGGAATTTATAGCCGACGGCTTTATAACCATGACTGTGGCTCGCCTCTTTGGCATAAGGCAAATCAACCACCCAGTCATGCGGAAGGTTGACCGTCTTCCAGTCCACGCCCCACTTCTCCGGATTGAACTTGGGGGAGTAAGGACCCTCGTTATGGATAGAGGCTGCCTTGGTCAGATAGTTGAAGTACTCCGTTCCGCAGCCGAAGTCTTTCTCCGGTGAGGAAGCATTGCCAAAAGCAAACTGCCAGCCGTCGTCCAGCAAAATACGTTCGCGGACGGATTGGGCAGAAAGAGAAAAGGTAATTCCAAGAAGGAACAGAAATGCGAATAAGTGTTTCATATCGGTTAATCATAAAATGTGTTTACAAAGATAGAGCGAAAAAGATTCGTGCGGTGATACTTTTGTATCATTTTCCGGTACTTCATGTTTCCGAGGGGAAAAAACACGCCGGGCAAACAAGGGTGATAGGAGAAAAGTTTTTAAATTTGAAGCGTGCTTCCGGGAAAATGGCCGGATGGCACAACTAATGAAGAATGTATCAAACTAAATACAAGAAATAATATGCAAGACAAAAGATTCGGATATTTCGATGACGACAACCGCGAATACGTCATTACCGACCCCAAGACACCTTGGCCATGGATTAACTACCTGGGCAATGAAGATTTCTTCTCACTCATCTCCAATACTGCCGGAGGCTATTCCTTCTACAAGGACGCCAAGTTCCGCCGCATCACCCGCTACCGCTACAACAACGTGCCGATGGACAACGGGGGACGCTACTTCTACATCAATGAAGGCGGCAACGTATGGTCTCCCACCTGGAAGCCCTGCAAGACTGCACTCGACAGTTACGAGTGTCGCCACGGCATGAGCTACACCCGCATCACCGGATCCAAAGACGGCATCGAAGCCAGCCTGCTCTTCTTCGTCCCACTGAAGACCTGGGGAGAGGTGCAGAAGCTGACCTTGCGGAATACTTCTGCCAAAGTGAGAAAACTCAAACTATTCTCCTTTGCCGAATGGTGCTTGTGGAATGCCGCTACGGACATGGAGAACTTCCAGCGTAACTTCTCCACGGGAGAGGTGGAAGTGGACGGGTCTGTCATCTACCACAAGACGGAATACAAGGAACGCCGCAATCACTACGCCTTCTACAGTGTCAATACACCCGTAGACGGTTTCGATACCGACCGCGAAACATTCGTGGGACTCTACAACGAGTTTGCCGACCCGGAACGGGTAGTAGAAGGCAGACCGGGCAACAGCATTGCCCACGGTTGGAGTCCCATCGCCTCGCACTATCTGGAAGTAGAACTGCAACCCGGCGAAAGCCGCGACTTCATCTTCCTGCTGGGCTATGTGGAAAACAAGCAGGAGGCAAAGTTCGAGGAACGTGAAGAATCTCTGCATGAAGCGTTCAAGCAGAGTGTACCCTCTTCACCTATTATAAATAAGGTAAAGGCTAAGGCGATGATTTCGGCCTTCGACACTACCGCCAAAGTAGATGCTGCCTTTGCCGAACTGAAAGCCTACTGGGACCGCCTGCTGGACATCTACGTCGTGAAGACCGACGAAGAAAAACTGGACCGCATGGTGAACATCTGGAACCAGTATCAGTGCATGATTACCTTCAACATGTCCCGTTCCGCCTCTTTCTTCGAGAGCGGCATCGGTCGTGGAATGGGTTTCCGCGACTCCAACCAGGACCTCGTGGGCTTCGTGCATCAGATACCGGAACGAGCCCGCGAACGAATCATCGACATAGCTTCTACCCAATTCCCCGACGGAGGATGCTACCACCAATACCAACCGCTGACCAAACGCGGCAACAACGACATCGGCGGCGGCTTCAACGATGACCCCATGTGGCTTATCTTCGGTACGGTGGCATACATCAAGGAATCGGGAGACTTCAGTATCCTGGATGAGCCCGTCCCCTTCGACAACAAAGAAGGTTCGGAAGTGTCTCTGTTCGAGCACCTGCGCGTCTCCTTCAACCACGTCATCGAGAACCTCGGCCCCCACATGTTGCCCCTCATCGGCCGTGCCGACTGGAACGACTGCCTGAACCTGAACTGCTTCTCCTGGGATCCGAATGAATCCTTCCAGACCACGGAAAACCAGACGGAAGGCAGCCAGGCAGAATCGCTGATGATTGCCGGCTTGTTCGTGGTATGCGGACGCGACTACGTGGAGCTGTGCCGCCGCCTGGGTAAAGACGACGAAGCAAACAGAGCGCAAACCTACATAGACAATATGGTGGAAGCCGTAAAAAAACACGGCTGGGACGGAGACTGGTATCTGCGCGCCTACGATTACTTCGGCCACAAGGTAGGCTCCAAAGAGAACGAAGAAGGACAAATCTTCATCGAATCGCAAGGCTGGTGCACCATGGCAGGCATCGGACTGGAAGAAGGCATGGTAAAAAAAGCGCTGGACTCCGTAAAGGAACGCCTGGACTGCGAGCACGGTATTGTACTCAACAATCCACCCTTCACCCGCTATGTTGTGGAGTATGGAGAAATCTCCACCTATCCCGCCGGCTACAAGGAGAACGCAGGTATCTTCTGCCACAACAACCCGTGGGTCATCATCGGAGAAACCGTACTGGGACGGGGTGACCGTTCCTGGGAGTATTTCCGCAAGATATGCCCGTCGTACACCGAAGAGCACAGTGCCCTGCATAAAGTAGAACCTTACGTATGCTGCCAGATGGTGGCCGGCAAGGACGCCGCCCGCCCTGGTGAAGGCAAGAACAGCTGGCTGACTGGAACGGCTGCCTGGATGTGGTATGCCATCACGCAATTCATACTCGGCATCAAGCCTTCGTATGAAGGTCTGGAAATCAATCCTTGTATCCCGGCAGGCTGGAAAGGCTTCAACGTGAAGCGTAGGTTCCGCGGGGCAGAATATCATATTACCGTGAAGAATCCCGATGGTGTGTGCAAAGGCATCAAGTCCGTCACAGTAGACGGCCAGCCGATAGAAGGCAATGTGGTGAACCATCTGCCGGGCACGCATACAGTAGAAGTAATAATGGGATAACCCACAAAATACAATATCATGATAAACCCTATTTATTCTCCAGCGCCCGAACGCTATGACAACGGCATGAAATTCCGCCGTTGCGGGCAAAGCGGCATCCTGCTGCCGGAAATATCACTCGGATTGTGGCACAACTTCGGCGACGTGAACACATTTGCCAATTCCCAGGCCATGGCGCACTATGCCTTCGACCGTGGAATCACGCATTTCGACCTCGCCAACAATTACGGTCCTTCCTACGGTTCCGCCGAAGAGACTTTCGGAATGATTATGAAGAAATCCTTCATGCCCTATCGGGACGAACTGTTCATCTCCACCAAGGCCGGACACGACATGTGGCCCGGCCCCTACGGGGAGTGGGGCTCACGCAAGTACCTGATGAGCAGCCTCAACCAAAGTCTGAAACGGATGAACCTGGAGTATGTGGACATCTTCTACTCCCACCGCTACGACCCGGATACTCCGCTTGAAGAGACCCTGCAAGCACTGGTTGATATCGTACGGCAAGGCAAAGCACTCTATGTAGGAATCTCCAAATATCCCAAAGAGGCGGCTGAGTTTGCCTACAAATACCTGGAAGAACGGGATGTACACTGCCTGCTCTATCAAGGCAGATACAATCTCTTCAACCGCGAACCGGAAGAAGAAGGTATCCTGCAGCAAGCCAAAGGGAACGGAACCGGCTTCATCGCCTTCTCCCCGCTGGCGCAGGGCCTGCTGACCAACCGCTACCTGAATGGTATTCCCGAAGATTCGCGCATGGCAAAGGGGGCTTTCCTGAAGAAAGAAGCACTGACCGACGAGACGCTGCAAAAAATCAAGGCACTCAACGAAGTTGCTGCCTCACGCGGACAAACCCTTGCCGAGATGTCACTTGCCTGGTTGTTGAAGGACGACCTGGTGACAAGCGTCATCATCGGAGCGAGCTCCGTTACCCAACTGGCAGATAACCTGAAAGCGACTGAAAATACAGACTTCTCTGCCGAGGAACTGGAGAAGATAAAGAAAATCATTCAAAAATAAATCAACATGAAAAGCCTCCTTATTCAAACTTTTTGTTTATTATTCCTTTGCTTGGGCACGGTCCGTGCACAGCAATACCAACTTGCATCACCCAACGGAAAACTATCCGTTACGGTAGATGCCGGAGAAGCCCTCACCTGGCAGATAGCACACGACGGAACCACGGTGCTGCAACCCTCTGCCATCGCCCTGCAAGGCAGAGATGAAAAATCAGCCAAGAAAGCAATAACTTTCGGTAAAAATGTAAAAGTAATCCGTGCAGAACGCAAGTCTGTGGAGTCCTCCTTCCCCACTCCCCTCTATAAAAAAGCAAGTGTGAAGGATGTCTACAACCAGTTGACACTGAAATGCCGCGGAGGCTACAGCGTACAGTTCCGCGCATACGATGACGGCGCTGCCTATCGCTTCATTTCCGAACAGAACAAGCCGTTTATCGTCCTCAACGAAACTGCGGACTTCAATTTCGACAAGGATTACCAGGCATTTGTACCTTACATAAACGACAACCGCAACGGTGAGCGCTATTGCTTCTCCTTCGAGTCTTACTACGACGAAGCCCCGTTGTCCAAAATGCACACCGACTCACTCTCCATCACCCCACTGATGGTTTGCCTGGACGGAGGAAAGAAAGCCGTTATCATGGAAGCCGGATTGGAAAACTATCCCGGCATGTTCCTCACTGTAAATCCCCAGACACGTCAAGGAGTGCAGGCAGCATTTGCCCCCTATCCGCTGGAGGAAATAATCGGCGGACACAACCGGCTGAACCTGATACCGACAAAACGTGCAGACTACATCGCCCGTTGTGCCAAGCAGGAGCTCCCCTGGCGTGTGGTGCTCGTCACCGAAAAGGACACGCAGCTTGCCGACAATGACATGGCACAGCGTCTTGCCCCCGCCTGCCGCATCAAAGACATTTCCTGGATTAAACCCGGCAAAGTGGCTTGGGACTGGTGGAACACCTGCAACCTGACTGGCGTAGACTTCAAAGCCGGCATGAACACCCCGACTTATAAGGCATTCATCGACTTTGCCGCCGACAACAACCTGGAATATATCATCATCGATGACGGCTGGAGCGGAAACGAATCCTTATTGAAAGACCTGAATCCGGATATCGACTTAAAGGAACTGGTAGCCTACGGAAACCAGAAGGGCGTCGGCATCATTCTCTGGGCAAGCTGGCGAAACTCTGCCAAAGATACGGAAGCTGCATTCAGCCACTATGCACAGATGGGTATCAAAGGCTTCAAGATAGACTTCTTCGACCGTGACGACCAGCCACTGGTACAGTCTGTAGAACGTATTGTAGCCTGCGCCGCCGAGCACCGCCTGGTATTGGACCTGCATGGCCTCAAGCCATACGGTATACAGCGCACCTATCCCAACGTCCTGAACTTTGAAGGTGTAAAGGGATTGGAGAACGCCAAATGGGAACCGATAGTGAACGGAGCCCCCCTCCACAACTTCCCACGCTATGACGTGACTGCTCCCTACCTGCGTATGCTTATAGGCCCGATGGACTACACACCGGGAGCCACAATGAACGCAACCCGCGAAACCTTCCGTGCCGTCAACGACCATCCGATGAGCCAGGGTACGCGCGTCCACCAGATGGCGATGTACACCCTCTTCGAAGCCCCGCTGCAAATGCTTGCCGACAGCCCCAGCAAATATATGAAGGAGCAGGAATGCACGGACTTCATTGCCAAAGTGCCTACCGTTTTCGACGAGACCGTGGCACTGGACGGTGAAGTAGGCGAATACCTTACACTGGCACGCCGCAAGGGAGACGTCTGGTACATCGCCTCCATGACCGACTGGACACCACGCGACTGTACCATCGACCTTTCCTTCCTCGGAGAAGGAAGTTACGAAGCCGAAATCTTTTCCGACGGCATCAATGCCGACCGGGAAGCAACCGACTACAAGAAAGAAGTACGCACCGTGACCTCGGGAGACAAGCTGAACATACACATGGCACCCGGAGGAGGATGGACAGCACGGATATGGAAAAGATGATAGGGTGATAAAGTAATGACATGATAAGTGCAATAGGGTGACAGTTACGTTAAAAGTGCTGTCACCCTATTCCTTTATCACTTTTAACATACCTCTACGTGAACCTTTTATATCCTATCTTGTTTTTTCTCACAAAAGCCTAAGGTACCATAGGGCAGGAATTTATATTAAACCTAAACAATTATAAAAGTATGAAGAAATTTATTCCCCTATTATTAGCGGTCTTTGCAGTGACGCTTGCATCTTGCGAAAAAGACCCTGACATGGATAAGCTGGACAATAATTATCTGGTTTATACCAACTATGACAAGAAGGCGGATTTCAAAACCTTCGAAACTTATTACTTGCCGGACAGCATTCTGGTCATCGGTGATAAGGAAAACGCCGAATACTGGAAAGATGAGAATGCCCAGGAAATTCTCAGCGCTTATGTTGCTAACATGAACAGCCGCGGCTACATCCGTGTGGATGACCGGGAAGAAGCCGACCTTGGCTTGCAGGTAAGCTATGTCAGAAGTACCTATTACTTCACCGACTACGGACGTCCCGAATGGTGGTGGAACTATCCAGGCTACTGGGATGCTCCTTACTGGGGCAACTGGGGCGGATGGTATTATCCCTATGCCGTGAACTATTCCTACAGCACCGGTTCCTTTATCAGCGAATTGTTGAATCTGGAGGCGCCGCAAGGCCAGAGCGAGAAACTTCCTGTTCTGTGGACCAGCTATATGAGCGGCTTGCTGAGTGGTTCTACTTCTGTCAATACCAAACTTGCCGTGCAAGGTGTGAACCAAGCTTTCACTCAATCAACTTACCTGACTAACAAGTAGTGACAAGCTACGAGCTATAAGTGACAAATGACGGGTTACCCAATATTAAGGTAACAAGAATAATACGGCAGCATCCTTTCCGGACTGGGAAGTTGCCATTGAACCAAAAAACAAGAACAAAGTATGAAAACAATAAAATATCTTTCCTTGAGAGTATTTGCGGTTGCCGCTCTTGCTCTCGTCTTCGCCCTACCGACGAAGGCACAGATGACCGATAACGGTTATGCCAATATCGACTGGCAATATAACTTTCCCCTCAGCAACAACTTCGCCGACAAATCAAGCGGCTGGGGTATGAATTTTGAAGGCGGTTACTTCCTGACAGACAATTTTGCATTGGGAGCTTTCTTGAACTACCATAGCAACCATGAGTATTTCGGTCGCCAGACACTTCCCGTAGGCGAAGGCGGCAGTCTGAATACCGACCAGCAGCACACTGCATTCCAGTTGCCTTTCGGTCTGGCCTCCCGCTATGTATGGAACCGTGGAGGTGCATTCCAGCCGTATGCCGGTGTAAAACTGGGTGCTGAATATGCACAGTTGAAGTCAACTTTCAACGTATTCGAAGCCAACAAAGATACATGGGGTTTCTATGTATCTCCTGAAATTGGTTTCAATGTGTATCCTTGGGCTTATGGACCGGGCTTGCATTTCGCAGCCTATTACAGCTACGGTACGAACAAAGGTGACCTCTTTACGTACAGCGTAGACGGTTTGAGCAATTTCGGTCTGCGCGTAGGTATTGCGTTCTGATAAGACACACACTTAAAGCTTAACAGATAGAATTTAATTGTTTCAAAATTGAAGAAGAAAAGAGCCTTTCCTGCGTGAGCAAGGGAGGCTCTTTTTAATTCTACCAGCTATTTTTTTCCTCCCAGCATCGCCTTATATACAGCTTCCTGAATCCTCGTCCTTATATCCAGCCTCATCAACTTGTTATTCCACACATCCGGATAGGTGCGGTTGCTCAAAAAGACATAAACCAAGCCGTTCTCCGGGTCTGTCCAGGCGCAAGTACCCGTGAAACCGGTATGACCATAGACAGAAGCAGGGGCAGACTCTGCGCAGGGACTCTTCTGGGGATTATGCCGGTCGGGCTTATCAAATCCCAGCCCCCGGCGGCTTATCCTTGAGACAGTGGTAGTAAATACCCTGCAGGTCTCCTTGCTCAAATAGCGTTTACCGTCCAGTTCACCCCCATTCAGCAACATCTGATAGACTTTTGCTACTTCTTCGGCAGTGGAGAACAGCCCGGCATTACCGGAAACGCCACCCTGAAAAGCTGCGGATTCATCATGTACAAATCCTTGCAAGGTAGTCTTACGCAAGAAAGGATCTGTTGATGAAGGTACAATATCTTCCTTCTTCAAGAAGCGCAGAGGAAGATACCCCGTACGCTCCAATCCCATCGGAGTATAGAATTCCTTGGCCAAATATTCGTCCATAGACATGCCGGTGCGCGCCTCGACCAACTGCTGCAACAAGATAAAGCCCACACAACTATAACGGTAACGTTTATCTCTAAGCGGAGTATCCACAATCTTCTGCAAGTACTCCTGCTTGAAAGAACGGTTCAGCCAAAGGCTGTCGGACACTTGCATCGTATATTCCGGTGTCTGCACCTTCGACGTCAGTCCCTGACGGAAGCGGAACTTAGGGTTCGCCCAAGTCTGCCGTCCGATGCGTGCGGAATGCCGGGCATCGGGACGTGCCTTGAACAAAGTGCCGGTGTAGCTCTCTTCATCAATCGCTTCCTGATAGAATAGCAAGGTAGAAGGTAGACCGGATTCATGCATCAGCAGTTCGCGTACCGTAATATTCTTCTTGTCCGTATCCTGTAGGAAAGGCAGATAATCCGACACCCGGTCTGTAAGATTGAGGCGTCCGCCATCGTACAACTTCATCACAGCAAGCAGCGTGGCTGTGGTCTTTGTCAGCGAAGCGATGTCGTATACATCCGTCTTCTTTACGGGAAGCGCCTTGCTTCCGGCCTCGTTCCAGACGTGGGTACCGAAAGCTTTATTATACATCTCCCTGCCATCCTTCAGCACCACCACCTGGCAGCCGGGGTAAGCCCCTTCACGAATGCCTTCTTCAGCTATCTTGTCTATTTCAGCCAGCAGACGGGAATTCATACCATGCTCTTCGGGTACAAAGCGGGGGGCGCTTTGAGGAGTCAGCGTCACTCCCGCACCGGCAGCAAACCGACTACCGATACTGGCAGACAAGCGTCCCTCTGAACAAGCGCTGCCATAAACAATCCGGGCAACCTGCCGCTGTACCTCCTCGTTGGAGGAGTGTGCCAAAATCACCGCTTCAGCAGCAGCGTCCCCTTGTTTTATCTGCAATACCTGCTTGCCAGGAATAAAGAACAGATAAACCACCGGTACGTCAGGAGCGAACTTTGCAAAGAAATTCTGATAGGGCGTCAAACGGTGTTCGGTGACACAGACCAGAATACGTTTGTACTTGGCCAGCGCATTTCTCAAACGGTTCCCGTCAGCCTCCGGCAGATTCTTGCCCAAACGGAACTCCACAGGACGGGTATACTGCGACAGTTCCTTGAGGAACGGCTGGATTTCCTGCGCTTCTCCCACATTGAGCACGGCAACTTCACCGATGGAAGGGTCCAGCGGAAGTACCTCGTCCCGGTTATCCAGCACAGTGATGGCCGCCAAGTTCAGCCGGCGCATCAAATCACGCGTTTTCGGAGTATTGATGCGGGTCCCCAAACCTGAAAGCTGTACATGGGGTTTCTTTTCCAACCCAAGGGCATATTTATATTTCAGTACTTTACGGCATTTCGCCTCTATCTCTTTCTCTGTCAGCTCCCCTTTTTTCACAGCGGCAAGCACAGCCTCCACTTCTTCCTTAATACGCCGGGGGACAAGCAGCAAATCATTGCCGGCTTTCAGCGCCTGCAAACAGATGCTTTCATTGCCCGATACCCCTTTCATGGCAAGGGCATCTGTAAAGACAAGCCCCTGAAAGCCGAGGTCATTCACCAACAGACCGGAAACTACCTTACGCGAAAGCGAAGACGGGAGCCCCTTTTGCGGCTCTATGGTAGGCACCTCCAAGTGCCCCACCATCATTCCTCCCAATCCGGCACGAATGGCTTTTCTGAAAGGATAAAGCTCTATACTGTCCAGACGGGCACGGGTAAAAGGCAGCACGGGCAACGCCTTATGAGAATCCACATCCGTATCCCCATGCCCCGGAAAGTGCTTGCTGACAGAAAGTACACCACCATCCTCCAACCCTTTGGAGTAGGCAACAACCTTGTTCGCCACATTGAACGGACTTTCACCGAAGGAACGGGTATTGATAACCGGATTCTTGGGATTGATATTCACATCCGCTACAGGAGCAAAATTCACTTGCACCCCCAGTTCACGGCATTGGCGGGCCACCTCGCGCCCATATTCATAAATCAGTGTATCGTTCTGTATGCAGCCCAGCACCATGTTTCGCGGAAAGTTCGGAGTACCGCGAAGGCGCATAGCCAGCCCCCATTCACCGTCAAAGGTAATCATCAGCGGAACTTCCGCCATCCGCTGCGCCTCATTGGTCAACATCACCTGGTTCTGCATCAATCCGCCGGAAAATAACAGACCGCCTACCTTATAGTCCTCCACCACCTTACGCAGCAGTTCCTTGTTGGCCTTGTCCTGCTGGGGGGCAATCGTATAGATGAACAGTTGTCCGATGCGTTCTTTCAGAGTCAGACGCTGCATGACGGAATCCACCCACTGCCTGCACCGCACGTCACTGTTCAAGAGACGTACAAGCGAAGGGTCGTTCGGCGGCACCGGAGTAAACGGCATCGGGCCAAGCTGCGCTTTCAGAAGCGGACAAAGACAACACAATATAGTGATATAGGCAAGCAGGTATATTCTCTTCATTCCTTATAGATAGATTGTTTTTAGGGGATTTGCGGAATAATACTTTTATAAATCAATTCCTGGATATCTCTTCTTATATTCATGTCACCCAGTTTCGTGTTCCATACATTGGGGCACAAGCGGTTGCTGAGGAATACATACACCGTCTTGTTTTCCGGGTCCACCCAAGCACAAGTACCGGTAAATCCGGTATGTCCATATACCGCTTCCGGAGCGGAAGGAGCACAAGGGCTGCGCTTCACAATGGATACATCCGGCTTGTCGAATCCCAGACCGCGACGGCTGATGGCAGATTTCTCCGTCGTAAACAAACGGCAGGTTGCCTTACTCAAGAAACGCTTGCCATTGAATTCACCGCCGTTCAGCAACATTTGATAAACCTTTGCCACCTCTTCGGCCGTAGAGAAAAGTCCTGCATTACCGGACACCCCACCCATGCAGGCAGCAGTCTCGTCATGCACATATCCGCATATATCCTGGCGACGCAGGAAGTCATTGGATGCCGTGGGCATGATTTCCGCTTTGGTGAACTTCGTCAAAGGCAGAAACATAGTACGTTGCAATCCCATCGGGGCATAGAACTCACGGGCAAGGTACAAATCCATCGGCAGCTCCGTCACCTTCTCCACTACCTGCTGCAACAGCACGAAGCCGAGGTCGCTGTAAACATAACGTTTGCCATCCAACTCGCACTTGGCTATCCGCTGAAGGATAGAATTCTTGAAACTCTTGTTCAGCCACATGCCATCTGCCATGTGCAGGGTATAGACCGGTGTATTCTTGTCGGACACCATCCCTTTCCGGAACTTAAAATCGGAACAATAATAGCTATGCTCGCTTACCTGCGTACGATGCCACTCGTCCACCCAACTCTGGGAGTACGGGCCGTGCACCGAATTCGGGTCTATGATGTCCAGGTAGAAACGGATATAGGGAGGAAGCCCCGATTCGTGAAACAAAAGTTCGCGGATGGTAATGTTCCGCTTGTTGCCATTGCGCAAGAAGGGCAGATAAGCGGAAACCTTGTCATCCAGTTTTATCTTGCCCTCATCATACAGTTTCATGACGGCAAGCAACGTAGCCGTAGTCTTGGTCAGCGAAGCCAAATCAAAAAGGTCCGAAGAACGGACAGTAGTGGTATCCTTATCAGAGTGGGTTCCGAAGCCTTTGTCATATACCGGCAGTCCGTCTTTCCACACCAGCACGCGGCAACCGGGATAAGCTCCCGCTTCCAGTCCCTTCCGGGCAACGGCATCGATACTTTGCAGCACATACGATTTCATGCCGTAATCTTCCGGAACAGTCTTCCCCGGTTTCATGCCCGGTTCAATCATACAGCCCGTTCCCGCTGGAAACAGTTTACCGATACTCATCGACATTCTGCCACTGGCCGGCTTTTTGGCAAAAAGAACATCAGCCACGTATTGCTGCAAATCCGTCTCTGCCGAATGTGCCAGCACCACAGCGCTAGATTTGGCAAGTGCGGGCATCAGAGGTTGCAATGTACGGTAAGAGGTAAAAAAAGTATAGACCAGCGGAGCACGCAGGTTCAAGCCTTCCAGAAAGGCCACATCACGGTCGCTGACATAAGCCGAACCGGTGATGCTGATAACCACGCGACGGAAAGCAGCCAACCGCCCCTGCACTTCCTGCCAGAGAGCCTCATCGGCATTCCAAGGCAAGTGGAAATGGCTGATGCCTGCATTCTTTTTCATAGCTTCCACAAAGGGAGCATCTGCCTCCTTCTCTCCGATGCTGAGCACGGCAATATCACCTTCCACCGGTGCCAGCGGGAGGACATCGAAATAATTGTTCAATACAGTCACTGCCGAACGGCGCAACTTGGCAGCCAACGCCTGCGCTTCCTCCGTATTGATGCGATAGCTCATTCCGCTGACCCGAAGTTGCGGCTGGCGGTTTCTCAAGCCAAGCATATACTTGTACATCAATACCTTGCGGCACTTGGCATCAAGTTCGTCCTTACTCAGTTGTCCCGACTCCACTGCATCTACCAGCTCCTGCACCGCATTCTTCGTATTGAACTGTACCAGCACCATATCATTTCCCGCCAGCAGCGCTTTGGTAGTTACCTGCGGAATGGCAGACACACCCTTCATGTCCAAGGCATCGGTAAACACCAGCCCTTTAAAGCCGAGTTCATCCTTCAACAGCCCGGTCACCACATTCCGCGACAAGGAAGAAGGAGTCACCCCGTCCGGGTCCAGCGCCTGCACTTGCAGATGGCCTACCATGACACCCCCCAATCCGGCACGTACCATTTCCTTGAAGGGATAAAGTTCCACACTGTCCAGGCGTGCACGGTCGTAGTGCAAGGCGGGAAGCGCCTTATGAGAATCCACATCCGTGTCGCCATGCCCGGGGAAATGCTTGCAAACGGAAAGTATGCCCCCGCTTTCGAGCCCACGGCTGTATGCCACCACCTTTTCCGCCACCCGCTGCGGGTTCTCACCAAAGGAGCGTACGTGTATCACCGGGTTCAGCGGATTCGTATTGACATCCGCATCGGGTGCAAAATTGACGTGTACCCCCAATTCGCGAAACTGGCGGGCCACCTCACGTCCATATTCTTCAATTAGGCCATTGTCCTCGATACATCCCAAGGCGGCATTACGGGGATAGTCCGGAGCGCCTTTCAGCCTCATTGACAGTCCCCACTCTCCATCGAAAGTAACCATAACGGGAATCTTGGCATCCTTCCGGGCCATATTGGTCAAGATAGCCTGCTCTTCCGGAGTACCTTCGGAAAACAGCAAGCCACCGACCTTGTATTTCTTTACCAGCTCGCGCATCTGCTTTTTCGTGGCCTTGTCTGCTCTGGCCGGAATGGTGGCAACGATGAGCTGCCCCACTTTTTCGTGTACATTCAGACCTGACAACACGGAGTCCACCCATTGCCGGCACCGGTTGTCTGCAGCCGAAGGAAGAAACGGGCCTCCCGTCTGGGCGTGAAGTGAAGATAATCCCAATATAAACAATCCTGCAACCCATAAAAGGAGGGTGAGTCTTTTCATCATGCTATTTTTCAGTTAAAGTAAGTACCATTTCTCCTACGTAGATGCCACTCTTTCCGGTGTGCAGCACGGGAACGCTCTTGCCGTCCGCATTCAGATAAACGGCAGGCTTTTCCATAAAAGTATGCGAATGTCCTCCCAAAATGACATCAATGCCACGCGTCTTGCCTACCAGGTTCTCGTCGGAAGCGCCTTCGGGATTTGCACTGCGGATACCCAAATGAGACATGCAAATCACAACCTCGCAATTCTCCTTCTCCCTGAGAAGGTCTGTCATTTCCTGGGCCACCTTTATCGGGTCGTTGTAGACAATGCCTACGCATTTATCCGCCTGCACCAGCCCTTCCATCTTGGGGGCCAGGCCGAAGATACCGATTTTCACCCCTTCGCGCACCAAGGTGATATAAGGCTTCACCAGTCCTTCGAGTACCGTACCCGTCACGTCATAATTGGAACAAACCACGGGAAAATCCGCCATACGGAACAATTCCGCCATATTCTCAAGTCCGAAATCAAATTCATGATTACCTATCGTCATGGCATCATAGCCCATGAGGTTCATCATCTTGACCTCCAGCTCGCCTTTGAAAAAGTTATAATAAGGGGTGCCTTGCGAGATGTCTCCGCAATCCAGCAGCAACATATCCGGATGCTTGCCGCGAAACTGCTTTACAAAACCGGCACGGCGCACCACACCGCCCATCCCGGCATACTCGTCGGCAGCCTCGGCGCTGATGGGTTCTATACGGCTGTGCGTATCGCTGGTGTGCAGGATAAACAGTTGTTTTCCGGATTGGCCGGACGATACAGAATCGGCGGACACCAGGCAAAGGGGTTCTTCAGTAATGACACGCCCCTCTTGCTGTGCCGATGCGGGGAGCATGAAAAGCAGCAGGGCTGCCAAGGAATACATATGTTTCATAGAACTTCTGTTTTTTTAATGCTTACTCTTTAACGACCACTCTTCCCTCCATGCGCGAAGTCACCTTCTTGCCGGCTGCCGTCTGCTTCTCCACATACTTCATGAACAGACCACGCAGTGTAGCCCCATCCGGGCACTCCCTTTTATCCGCCTGCAGGAAAGCCGTCATTCCATCGTTTCCATCAGCCAGATAATCAATCGTGGCAACCGTATAGTCACGGTCATCCTCCACCGGCTTGCCGGCAATGGAAGCCTGGAGCAGCTTGCCATCCTTGCTGATTTCCAACTGTATACCACTCACCCCTTCACCAAGTCTCACCGCAATGTTTTCAAACAAGTGCTTCATGGCAGAGCCTTTCATCGTCAGCACACAGAGCGAATTCTCAAAAGGCAATATCTCATAGATGTTTTCGGTAGTGATGTCTCCTTCCGTCAGGGAGTTCCGGATTCCACCGATATTGATTAGCCCCATATCGGCCGGTTTGCCCAGCACTTCCACCGCAGCCTCACGCAGTACATCTGCAATCAGATTGGATAAAAGGCTTTCGGGCCGGAATCTGTCCATCGACATTTCTGCGGTTCCCACCACATGATACATAACGCTGTCCATCCGGGCCTTGTAGGGCGCCAGCAGAGCCACGGCTTCGGCATCCGGCTCGGCATCCCAGACAGAGTTCATGGGAATTCTGCCTCCCTCTACCTTGGTCACTTCGTAGGAAGAATGGCAGGAAACCAATAGAAGCGCAACCGCCAACACTGCCCCCGAAAGGAGACTGAAAGTTTGTTTCTTCATATTCATTTAGTTTTAAATTGCTACAAATATACTTTTCTTTTGCGACTGAGCCACACAATTAACCGATTATTTAGACTTGCGTTTAGCAGAATGAAACGCTCAAAAATCATCCCAACTGGCGAAAAAAAGCTTGAAGCACTTGTGTATCTGGCAAATAATTCGTTCCTTTGCACCGCTTTCGCGCAATCGCTGTCAGGACACCAAGAGAGAAGCCTGGTATGTTGCGTTGTAACGATGAAACAATTTAATAATAAAAACAATGGATTTAATTAAAATTGCAGAAGAAGCATTTGCTACCGGAAAACAGCACCCGAGCTTCAAGGCAGGTGACACTGTAACAGTAGCATATCGTATTGTCGAGGGTAACAAGGAACGTGTACAGCTGTACCGTGGTGTTGTTATCAAGATTGCCGGACATGGAAACAAGAAGCGTTTTACAGTACGTAAGATGTCAGGAACCATAGGCGTAGAACGTATTTTCCCGATTGAATCACCGGCTATCGACAGCATCGAAGTGAACAAAGTGGGTAAAGTTCGTCGCGCTAAACTGTACTACCTGCGCGCTCTTACCGGTAAGAAAGCAAGAATCAAAGAAAAAAGAGTTAACGGTTAATTCCAGACTCCTATTTCGAAATAAAAAAGGGAAACTGACAATGTCGGTTTCCCTTTTTTAGTGATATACACAGTAGACATACACACCATGCGATACTCTACTGCTACTCCCTCATTCAAAACATTGTAAGCCTGCGCTCCTTTCCTTTCACATAAGCCTTCCTTCTTGCTGATATGTTAGTTTATCAGCGCCCAACGGCCGTGAGGCGCTCTGCTAACGACCGTCAACAAGGTGCTTTATGGCCGTTAGGCGAACGCCTCACGGCCGTTAAACAGCTCTCATATGCATAGCTTGCCTATACTGAATACCTATCTTATCCATACCAAAAGCC
Source organism: Bacteroides sp. D20 (assembly GCF_003436255.1). Taxonomy (NCBI): domain Bacteria; kingdom Pseudomonadati; phylum Bacteroidota; class Bacteroidia; order Bacteroidales; family Bacteroidaceae; genus Bacteroides; species Bacteroides sp. D20. The sequence goes on from NZ_QSOO01000011.1 coordinate 96,988, forward strand.
TGACTTCCACCTATTATCGCACGGGCTTTTACGAAGTTAATACCGTGTTTGCAGGAAACCAATAGCTTGTTTACACGATATTGGCAAATTGCCCCATATCCTATTAATTTATTGTACTACAAGACATTAATAGATTATTTGGCGTAAATTTAAGGTGGAAGCAACTTTTGCTTCCACCTTTTCAAGTTGCTTCCACAGCATCCGCAACCCCGATGAATAAAGGGATACAGAGAATGGGTGGAAGTGTGGAAGCAACTTGTGCATAACTTTATTGCTGAGGAATATGTGCCACCAAAGAAAAAAAGGTGTGTCGAAACTCTCATAAACTAAAAATCACCCTCGCCACAGATAGGTGTAGCGAGGGTGACTTCGATAGAAGGGGAGTTTTGACATATCCCCTCCTTTATCAGTTTCCCTAATATTGATTACTTGATATCTCTCAGCTCCCAGCCCAACGCACTGGCACCCAGCACTGCAGCATCAGAGTCCTTCAACTCGGAAGCCAGCAACTTGGTCTTGCCTTTGTAGATATTCAATACATTGTCGTCAATAGCTTTCTGGATAGGCTTGAAAATATAGTCTCCCGCTTTTGCCAGACCACCGAACAACACGATAGCTTCCGGACTGGAGAAAGCGATGAAGTCAGCCAAAGCCTCACCCAAGATGGTTCCGGTAAACTCAAAGATGTCTTGAGCAATCTTGTCACCCTTCACCGCTGCATCATACACATCCTTGGAAGTAATGTTTTCTGCCGGAATGTCGCGCAACAAACTCGGTTCGGTACTCTTGGTCAAGAACTCACGTGCAGAACGCGCCACACCCGTAGCCGAACAATAAGTTTCCAGACAGCCGTGACGTCCGCATCCGCAGAGACGTCCGTTTTCACGACGGATAATAGTATGTCCCAACTCTCCGGCAAAACCGTCATGGCCATATACCATCTGACCGTTAATAACGATACCGCTACCTACACCGGTGCCAAGAGTTATCATGATAAAGTCTTTCATACCACGAGCCGCACCGTAAGTCATTTCACCGATACCGGCAGCATTGGCGTCGTTTGTCAAAGCGGTAGGGATACCCAAGCGCTCTTCAAACATGGCAGCCAAAGGAATTACACCCTTCCAGGGAAGGTTCGGGGCAAACTCAATAGTACCGCTGTAATAGTTTCCGTTAGGAGCACCGATACCGATACCTTTTATCTTGTCTACTCCACCGTTGGCAATAATGAGCGGCAACAGATTCTTGCAAACTTCGTCTACGTAATCATTGACGTCCTCATAAGCTCCGGTTTTGATGGAACTGCTTGCAATAATAGTTCCGCGTGCGTCTACAATACCAAAGACGGTGTTTGTTCCGCCTATGTCAATGCCCACTACATAGGGCTTTTCCATGTTTGAATTCATGATATTACTTTTGTTTAAAGGGTTAGTTAATCACATTCATGGTTACAAAAATCACAAAGAAAAACGACACTGCAAAATCTTTTTTTAAAAAAGTTTGCAACTTTTGCAACTTTTCGTAGCATTGCTGCGTCTAATAGTGAAAATTAATAAGAGTAAAGCAATAAACAGGGAAAACAGTGATACAACTAAAAGACATTAACAAGACCTACAACAACGGAGCACCGCTGCATGTGCTCAAAGGTATCAACCTCGACATTCAGAAAGGCGAATTTGTTTCCATCATGGGCTCATCGGGTTCGGGAAAGTCCACTTTACTCAATATACTGGGTATTCTGGATAGTTACGACACGGGGGAATATTATCTGAACGGTACCCTCATCAAGAACCTCAGCGAAACGAAGGCAGCCGAGTACCGCAACCGTATGATTGGTTTCATCTTCCAGTCCTTCAATCTCATTTCCTTCAAGAATGCAGTGGAGAATGTGGCGCTTCCTCTCTTTTATCAAGGAGTGAGCCGCCGCAAACGTAATGCGCTGGCACTGGAATATCTGGACCGCCTGGGGCTGAAAGAGTGGGCACACCACATGCCAAATGAGATGTCCGGTGGACAGAAACAACGTGTAGCCATCGCCCGTGCCCTCATTACCCAACCGCAGATTATCCTTGCCGATGAACCTACCGGCGCACTCGACAGCAAGACTTCCGTAGAGGTGATGCAGATTCTAAAGGAACTGCACGATACGGGCATGACCATCGTAGTCGTGACCCACGAAAGCGGTGTTGCCAACCAGACGGACAAGATTATCCATATCAAAGACGGTATCATAGGTAGCATCGAGACGAATCTGAACCACGATGCAAGCCCGTTCGGAAAAGACGGATTCATGAAATAATAAAGGAAGAGCCCCCTCCCCCTTTAATTTTTAATTCTTAATTTTTAATTATCAATGATAGACCTTTGGCAAGAAATATACGGAACCATCAAACGCAACAAACTGCGTACATTCCTGACGGGCTTTGCCGTGGCATGGGGAATCTTCATGCTCATCGTGCTGCTCGGAGCCGGAAACGGTATCATACATGCCTTCGAGCAAAATGCGTCGGAGCGCGCCTTGAACTCTATCCGCATCTTCCCCGGCTGGACCACCAAGTCATACGACGGTCTGAAAGAAGGACGCCGCGTCCAACTGGACAACCGGGACATGGATGACACGGAGAAGCAATTCACTGAAAATGTCATCAGTGCCGGTGCCACCGTGCGGCAAAGTAATGTAAACGTCAGCTTCGGACAAGAATATATCAATATCTCTCTGCTGGGCGTATATCCCAACTACACCGAAGTGGAAACCGTGAAAACAGCGGACGGACGTTTCATCAACTACAACGACCTGAAAGACCGACGTAAAGTCATCATCCTCCATAAGAAATCTGCAGATATCCTTTTCGGAAAAACGCATACTGAACCCATCGGACAATTTGTCAATGCCAGTGGAGTGGCCTATCAAGTAGTAGGCCTCTACAATGACCAGGGAGACCGCGAGGCAAACGAAGCGTATATCCCCTTCTCCACCTTGCAGACCATCTATAATAAAGGAGACAAGCTGAATAACATCATCTTTACAACCAAGAACCTGCACAGCATAGAAAGTAACGAAGCCTTTGAAAAAGAATACCGCAAGGCTATTGCCACCAATCACCGCTTTGACCCCACGGATGAGAGCGCCATATGGATATGGAATCGTTTCACCAACTATCTGCAGACACAGAATGCAATGGGTATCCTCCGGACTGCAATCTGGGTTATCGGTATCTTCACACTGTTGAGTGGGATTGTCGGCGTGTCGAACATAATGCTGATTACCGTGAAAGAACGTACCCGGGAATTTGGTATCCGTAAGGCATTGGGAGCAAAACCTTTCTCCATCCTTTGGCTGATTATTGTGGAAAGCGTGACTATCACTACGCTATTCGGTTATATCGGTATGGTGGCAGGCATCGGGGTGACGGAATGGATGAACTCTGCTTTCGGTAGCCAGACGATGGATGCCGGCATGTTCCAGCAGACCATGTTCTCCGATCCCACCGTAGACCTCAGTATTGCTATCCAAGCTACCTTGACCCTTATCATAGCGGGTACGTTGGCTGGGTTCTTCCCGGCTAAGAAAGCGGTAAGTATCAGTCCTATTGAAGCACTTAGAGCAGATTAAAGATTATGAGAATAGACATAGATACGTGTGAGGAAATCCTCATCACAATAACAAGGAACAAAACGAGAAGCCTGCTTACGGCGTTCGGCGTATTCTGGGGTATCTTTATGCTGGTGGCGCTTATCGGTGGCGGCCAGGGCATGCAGGAAGAACTAAAATCCCAGTTCGAAGGATTTGCAACCAACTCGGGCTTTATCGCTGCACAAAAGACAAGCGAGGCTTATAAAGGTTTTCGCAAAGGACGATGGTGGGATTTGGAGATGGAAGATGTGGACCGTGTACGCAATGTGGACGGTGTGGCGCTTGCCACGCCTTCCATTGCCTTATGGGGACAAGTGGCTGTCTACGGAGACAACAAGTACGACTGTAGTGTGAAAGGCTTGTATCCCGAATATGAACAGATAGAACATCAAGAGATGACCTATGGACGTTTCATCAATGATGTCGACATTAAAGAGTCGCGTAAAGTGTGTGTAATCGGCAAACGTGTTTATGAAAGCCTCTTCAAACCCGGTGAAGACCCCTGCGGCAAATATGTCCGGGTAAATGGTATCTATTACCGGGTTATCGGAATGTGTTCATCCGAAGGCAATGTCAATATACAAGGGCAGGCCTCTGAAGCCATTACATTGCCTTTTTCCACCATGCAACAGACCTACAACCTCGGAAAGAAACTGCATGTAGTATGTTTCATCATGAAACCGGGAGTAAAAGTGAAAGACGTGCAGCCCGAAGTGGAACGTCTTGTAAAAGCGGCGCACTACATTGCTCCCGATGACAAACAAGCCGTCATGCTTCTGAATGCGGAAGCTATGTTCTCCATGATGGACAACCTGATGATTGGAGTGCGCTTTCTAATCTGGATGGTAGGTTTGGGGACGCTGTTTGCCGGAGCTATCGGCGTATCGAATATCATGATGGTAACCGTCAAGGAGCGCACAACGGAAATAGGCATACGCCGTGCCATAGGTGCCCGTCCTAAAGACATTCTGCAACAAATTCTTTCGGAAAGCATGGTGCTGACCACTATAGCGGGTATGGCAGGTATTTCTTTTGCCGTATTTGTACTGCAAATACTTGAAAAGGCCGCCAATGACCCTGGAGTTATCAAAACCCACTACCAGGTTTCATTCGGACTGGCTATCGGAACCTGTATCCTCCTCATCGCATTAGGAGTGCTTGCCGGACTGGCACCTGCCTATCGCGCCATGGCAATCAAGCCAATTGAAGCCATCAGGGATGAATAAACTTATAGAGAGACCACTAACCGTAAGCCATGAAATAATGGCTATATCAATCGTAAATAATTAAATCGTAAATATAAGATGAAAACAAAGAAGTTTCTGAAAATCGCATTATTGGTAGTAATTGCTGCCTTATTCATTTGGACATTCGTTTTTCTGTACCAGAAGTCCCAACCTAAAGTAACAGTATACGAAACGATAGTTCCGGAAGTGACAGACCTTGAAAAGACTACCGTAGCCACCGGCAAAGTGGAACCGAGAGATGAAGTCCTTATCAAGCCGCAGATTTCCGGTATCATTGCCGAAGTATACAAGGAAGCAGGACAAAGTGTGAAGCAAGGGGAAGTGCTTGCCAAAGTAAAGGTGATACCCGAACTGGGACAATTGAACTCTGCCGAAAGCCGCGTACGATTGGCGGAAATCAACGCTGCCCAAGCCGAAACGGATTTCGCCCGTACCCAGAAACTGTACAACGACAAGCTTATCAGCGCTGAAGAGTACGAAAAAGGGGAAGTAAGCGTGAAGCAGGCACGCGAGGAACTGCAGACAGCAAAAGATAACCTGGAAATTGTAAAGGAAGGCATCACCAAGAACAGCGCCTCTTTCAGTAGTACCCTGATCCGTTCCACCATTACCGGTCTGATTCTGGATGTACCCATCAAAGTCGGTAACTCGGTTATCATGAGTAACACTTTCAATGACGGAACCACCATCGCTACCGTTGCCAACATGAACGATTTGATTTTCCGCGGCAACATTGACGAAACGGAAGTGGGCCGTGTGCACGAAGGCATGCCGGTGAAACTGACAATCGGCGCCCTGCAGAATCTTTCGTTCGATGCCACACTGGAATACATATCTCCGAAGGGTGTGGAAGAAAACGGTGCCAACCAGTTTGAAATCAAAGCTGCCATTGCCGCACCGGACAGCGTACAGATACGTTCCGGCTATTCTGCCAACGCAGAAATCGTATTGGACCGTGCCCAGAAAACGCTTGCCGTACCGGAAAGTACCGTTGAATTCAATGGTGACAGCACCTTTGTATATGTAATGACGGACAGCGTACCGGTACAGAAGTTCGAACGCCGCCCCATCCAGGTCGGCATGAGTGACGGCATAAAGATTGCCATCAAAAGCGGTATCAGTGCCCAGGATAAGATTCGCGGTACAGAGAAAAAGGATTAACAAACGGAATAGCTTAAAAAGATATACGATATGAATAAAAAGATATTCTTATACCTCGCAATATTCGGCAGTATCTCAGTGCAGGCGCAGGAACGATGGTCTTTACGCCAATGCATAGACTATGCCATCGAGCATAACATCAGTATCCGCCAGACAGCCAACGCTGCCGAACAGAGTGCTGTCGAAGTAAATACAGCCAAATGGGCACGACTGCCGAACCTGAATGCCAGTGCCGGCCAGAGCTGGAACTGGGGACGTACGCAAACAGCCATCAAAAATGAGGATACGGGAGACTATTCCACTGTATACGTCAACACCAGCAGCCACGGCACTAATATGTCTGTCAATACCAGCATACCTATCTTTACCGGTCTGGAAATTCCCCACCAGTATGCATTGGCCAAACTAAACCTCAAAGCTGCCATTGCCGACCTGGACAAAGCCAAGGAAGACATTGCCATCAATATAGCTTCGGCCTACCTTCAGGTGCTGTTCAATGAAGAGCTCCACCAGGTGGCGTTGGGACAAGTGCAATTGAGCAAAGAGCAATATGTCCGCATCAGCCGGCTTGCCGACTTGGGAAAAGCCTCTCCGGCAGAACTGGCAGAAGCCAAAGCACGTGTGGCACAAGACGAGATGAATGTAGTGCAGACAAACAACAACTATAAGTTGGCCCTGCTCGACCTTAGCCAGCTTATCGAACTGGAAACACCGGAAGGGTTCAATCTGGAATCTCCGGCAGTCAATCTGGATTTAGTCCCTCTCACTCCTCCGGATGAGATATTCCAAACAGCCATGGTGAGTAAGGCTTCCATACAAGCTGCACAGTTCCGCTTGGAAGGCAGTAAACACAATATCCGTATTGCCCAGAGCAACTACTACCCGCAACTGAGCCTGAACGGTAGTCTCGGTACGAATTACTATTCTACCATCGACCGTACTTTCAGCCAGCAGATGAACGATAACTTCAACAAATATGTAGGATTCAACCTCAGCGTACCTATTTTCAACCGTCTCTCTACCCGTAACCGGGTACGCACGGCACGCCTGCAACGTGAAAACTATGCCTTGCAATTGGATAATGCCAAGAAGACACTTTATAAAGAAATCCAACAAGCATGGTACAACGCCGCTGCTGCCGAAAGCAAATATACCAGTAGCCATACAGCCACCGTTGCCAGCGAAGAGTCTTTCAAGCTGATGAGCGAAAAGTATGAGAACGGAAAAGCAAATGCCGTAGAATACAATGAAGCAAAACAGAACCTTATGAAATCCCAATCAGACGAATTGCAAGCCAAGTATGACTATCTGTTCCGTACCAAGATTCTGGATTTCTATAAGGGAGAACCGATTGAATAAAAAAAGAAGTATAATTTTAGTTGTTGTGTTTGATTCTCCCCTCTCCCTGCCTCCAGGCTGACAAGAGGGGAGTTTTTTGTTCTTCTATCTCCTTTCCGAAGAGCGGGAAGAGCTACTGCCGGTAGAACTGCGGGTAGTGCTTGAAGAGCTGCTGCGACGGCTTTCGGAACTCCGTACGCCGGAAGCATTTCTTCTTTCCTTGCTTGCCGTCTTTACCCTGCTACGGCTGGGGCTCTTATCATTATTTTTAGTTCTTGTGGTTTCTATTTTCTCTTTACTCGACTTTCTGCCACTATCCACACTACTACGTCGCGTACTGCTGTTACGTGTACCTGTGCTAATGCGATTATTACTACCGTTGCTACGTCGCGTGGTATATACATCATCCCTGCCTGCCGGACGCTTATGCGAATTAGGGCGGATGTTCACCGAACCGAAATCTGAACGGCGGCTGGTGTGGTACGACTTATCATTCCGAATACTCCACGAACCGGTATAGTGCGGATGATGGTAACGACCGCGATAATAGCTGTTGTGATAGTGCGTACGATAATGCCCACCGCAATATGTACGGTAATGATACGGCCGCGGGAAATAGAAATGATTATGGTTGGTGTAAGTGATGTAAACCCTAAAAGACCAACGACCACCACTTACATAAACCGGACGGTAAAAATAGGCGGCCTGCATGAAACGGCCGTACTGCCGGTTATTCAGCACCCATCGAAGGTCGTCATTGCGCACATCCAGATAATCGTAATAGCGATTTAATGCCCATTCCTCCCCCCGAAGAACGTCATCCATCAGATAGCGTATACCGGAAATGAAATCATAGTTTATTTCGTACACGTCATTATACTGTTCTGTACTCAGGTTCAATTCATAGGCCATCTTGTCCGTAAGAAAGCGGGTCTCTTTACGCACTTTGCTGTTGCTCATTGCCGCACTACAAACAGCTGTACTCATCATAGCGGCAAAAAATATAAATATAATCCGTTTCATAACCCCTCCTTTTTTTAGTTATTCTTCTCATGATATTGTTTGATGAAGGCATTTATCTCGTTCTTGTCCGACGAGAAGGTCAGCTTGTCTATCGCATAATAGAAATTCGGTTTATCGGCTATTTTAGGATAAATCTTCTTCATCAACTGTTTCTTTTCACTGTCGAAACGATAAAAATCCATCAGACGGATACACTGGTCAGTAGTGAACCAAGAGGTCAGCAAGGCATGGTCGAGCACTTCCTTACGGTCTGAATCGAAACTCTGTTTTTCCATCAGCCCCATAAACTGTTCGAAGGCAGATGGTGACATCACCGGTTCATGCTGCTCGCCTCCTAACGGTCTGTCACCGGGTCTGCCAGGCTTGTGATGATTAGAAGTACCCCAGTTTCCACCAGGTCTTTTGTCCTCTGGAATGAAAATATCTTCCACTTCATTGATGGAGCAATGCACACGTTCATCATATAGGAGTTTTCCTCTTCGGGAATTCTCCCCACGGGATGGCGCTTCATAAACCTCTACCCGACAACTACCACGCAGATTGGCTACAAAACAACTGAAAGTAGGCAGGCAAACCTGCTGTCCGTCGACCAGTACCACCACTCTACGGTATGGACTTTCTATACGGATTCCGTCTATGGGCGCCGCTTTTATTGCGGGAAACGCTACCAGAACTAGACAAACACTTAATATCAAATGACGTATCATGACTTTTCTTTTTTTATTGTACGACAAAAATAGGGAGAGGAAATTCCCCTCCCTAATGATTGTCTCTATTTACAAGTAGGGAAATTCCTAATGACTGGGACTAATACCTAATCCTGATTCCATCTTCCTCCAATACAACCAGATGTTTTTTGTACAAATCTCCCACAGCCTTTTTGAAGGTTTTCTTGCTGACACCGAAAGTTGCATAGATTTCTTCTGCCGGACTCTTGTCATTCAAAGCTATCCGTCCGCCCTGTTCACGGATATAGTCCAGCAGCGTAGCTGAGAAATCTTCTACTTTAGCCTGCCCCGGTTTTTGAAGCAGCAGGTCTATCTTGCCGTCTTCACGTACCTGCTTCACATAAGCTTTCATCCTCATGCCCGTGTGCAGTGGCTGAAATATCTCGCTCTCATATAGCAAGCCGCTATATTCATCGTTGATGATCGCCTTGAATCCCAAATCCGTCTTCTGCCAAATCAGGATATCCACCTCCTGCCCCGACTCATAGGCGGCCTTCTCTTTGGAAAGATAACGGTCTACCTTGGCCGATGCCACGATACGATAGCTTTCATCATCCAAATGGGCATGAACCACATACTTCTTTCCCACCTGCATCTTCATTTTCTGTTCGCGGAAGGGGACGAAAAGATCCTTCATCAATCCCCAGTTAAGGAAAGCACCATACTGGTTTATCCACGCCACCTCCAAGCAGGCAAACTGCCCGACCTGCACTAACGGTGTCAGAGTAGTAGCTACCAGACGTTCTTCGTTATCAAGATATATAAAAACGTTCAGTTTGTCTCCCACCTTACAGTCTTGGGGGACATAACGCGACGGAAGCAGAATTTCACCTTCTTCGCCACCGTCCAGATACATGCCGAAGGCTACCTCCTTCACCACTTCCAGCGTATTGTACTTTCCTAACTCAATGCTCATAGTTTCTTACTTATCTTCATTTTCCCAACAAAGATAAGTAATTTAGGTACAATACAGCAGTTCGGAAAGAAGAAATAACTTTTTGCTCTAAAAGATAACTTTTTTCTATGAACAACTCTCTCCAAAAAGGGTTATCTTTGTATCGTGACAATCAGCAAGAAAAGATATTACTCACCTTTAAATAAAAAAGATTATGGAATTTCTGACAAATGACAAATTGACAATCGTCGGCGCAGCCGGCATGATCGGTTCAAACATGGCACAGACTGCAATCATGATGCATCTCACTCCCAACCTATGTCTGTACGACCCTTATGCTCCCGGACTGGAAGGTGTGGCCGAAGAGCTATTCCACTGCGGATTCGAAGGAATGAACATCACATTTACCTCCGATATCAAAGAAGCGCTGACCGGTGCCAAGTATGTGGTATCATCAGGCGGTGCCGCCCGCAAGGCCGGCATGACCCGCGAAGACCTTTTGAAAGGCAATGCCGCTATTGCCGAAGAATTCGGTAAGAATGTAAAAGCCTACTGTCCGGATGTGAAGCACGTGGTTGTCATTTTCAACCCTGCCGACATCACCGGTCTGATTACCCTATTGTATTCCGGCCTGAAACCTTCACAAGTGACCACATTGGCTGCCCTCGACAGCACCCGCCTGCGCAGTGAACTTTCCAAGCACTTCGGCATCGCCCCCGACAAAATCGAAAATTGCCGTACCTACGGCGGTCATGGTGAACAGATGGCTGTATATGCCTCTACCGCCAAGGTGGACGGTAAACCGTTACTTGATATCATCGGTACCCCTGCCCTGACTAAAGAACAGTGGGTCGAAATCCAGACTAAGGTAACCAAAGGCGGTGCCAACATCATCGCCCTCCGTGGACGTTCTTCCTTCCAGAGTCCGGCATACGTCTCTATCGAAATGATAGCTGCAGCGATGGGTGGCAAACCGTTCCGCTGGCCTGCCGGTACATATGTACACAGCCACGGCTTCGACCACATCATGATGGCAATGGAAACTGAAATTACCAAAGACGGTGTACACTATAAGGAACTGAACGGCACGCCCGAAGAAGAAGCCAAACTGAAAGAAAGCTATGCCCATCTCTGCACACTTCGTGACGAGGTGATAGAAATGGGTGTACTGCCTGCCATCAAAGACTGGCACAGCATCAATCCGAATATCGACTGATGTCTTCGATAGCAAATGATTTTTAGAAGTAAGGTGCCTCGCTCCATAGAGCAAGAGGCACCTTTTTTAGATATTTTTCCTCAAAAAGCCTTGCGGTATAAAAAAAACTCTTTATCTTTGCACCCGCAAACGAAAAAGGTGCCATAGCTCAGTTGGTAGAGCAAAGGACTGAAAATCCTTGTGTCCCCGGTTCGATTCCTGGTGGCACCACTTTTCAAAAGCAATCGGAATGTAGCGCAGTTGGTAGCGCACTACGTTCGGGACGTAGGGGTCGGGCGTTCGAGTCGCCTCATTCCGACAGAAAAGACTTAACTTTTAGAAGTTAAGTCTTTTTTTGTTTTATACCTCCTCTCCTCCGGTTTCCCGACCATAAGAGCGATACTCCAATGGAGTAAACCCCGTACGTTTCTTAAACGAGGAGAAGAAATGCTCGGTAGACTTATAGTCGAGCATAAAAGAGATTTCTTTCACCGATAAAGAAGTACCCACCAGCAATTGCTTAGCCTTACGCAACTTTAGCTCTTGGAAATATTTTGCAGGAGCATAGCCGGTATAATCCTTAAATACTTTGCGAAACCAAGAATAACTGATATTCAACTTCATTGCCAGTTCTTCCGGGTCAACATCCTTGAATACATTCTCGTTCATGATGATTTTAGCCTGCTCTATTTTCTGATCGACATCACCCACTTCGAAAATCTTGTTTTTAGAGATGGACAATATCATCCCTATCATATGTAGCACAATACCGGCAAGATATTGCTGGGAAGAAATCTTATCAGCTTCCGCAATTTCCAAAGCGCGAGAGAAAAGTGAAACGAGCTCTTCATTCAACCCCACCTCCAACACCTGATTCTCTTTCGATAGAAAACCACCTTTCACCATATCATCAATCACAGCTCCCTCGAAACCAATATAATATTCATTCCAACCCGTCTGCACATAAGGATAATATGTATGCCACTGACCAGGAAACAGCACCATCAGTCGTCCTTTGCACACTTGCTTCTCTGGCGTGGTCTCCGAGGAGAACACCCCCCTCCCTTTAGTAATATAGACCAACTGGTACTCGCGCAGAATCCGTCCTTTCTGCGCATTGAAAAAATAACCGGTAGGATGATCCTTCAACGGATAAGGAGAATTAGGCTGGATAGACTGAAAGCCCACAGTATTTACCCAAAGACCATATTTCTGGTCCATGTCATTTACAATAAGGTACTTAAACTCTACTCCTAAATCATTATAATTTTTAGTCATAACACGTGCCTTCCATAATAGCTCCGGAACAAAAATAGAGATTATTTATGAAAAATCCCGTCCGCAGCGAATATTATTCATCACGGACGGGAATAGACATGTAACCTAAAATAGCGCTTGCCTTAAAAAGCTTTATGATACAGAGCTTCTATATCTTCCACAGATGTAGGTCTCGGATTGCCACCGGTGCAGACATCATTGAAAGCATCGATAGCCAATTGATGCAAATCCTCTTCCCTAACATTGATTTCACGCAACCGCTGTGGAATGCCAATACTTAAAGACAATTTCCGGACAGCATCAATAGCAGCACATATACCTTCTTCCACGCTCATACCTTCCGTATTGACTCCCATCGCCTTCGCAATATGGACATATTTAGGAGCAGCCGGGGACGCTGCATTATACTCCATTACGTAAGGAAGAAGCAATGCGTTGGCCACCCCATGCGGAGTGTCATAATGGGCACCCAAAGGATGGGCCATGGAATGAACGATGCCCAGACCGACATTGCTGAACCCCATACCGGCAATGTATTGCGCTTGAGACATGGCCTCGCGGGCAACCGGATCGCTGCCATTGTCTACGGCAGCTTTCAAATGGACAGCAATCATTTCAATGGCTTTCAGTTCGAACATATCCGACATAGCCCATGCACCCGGCGTTATATAGCTTTCTATGGCATGAGTCAGTGCATCCATACCGGTTGCAGCAGTCAATCCTTTCGGCATGGAATACATCAGCTCCGGGTCAACAATAGCTACTGCCGGAATATCATTAGGGTCTACACAAACCATCTTTTTTTTGACCTCTTCGTCAATGATAACATAATTGATGGTCACCTCAGCAGCAGTTCCCGCCGTAGTAGGTAAAGCAAAAGTAGGGACAGCCTTTTGACGAGTATCCGCCACACCTTCCAGAGACTTCACATCTGCAAAATCCGGATTATTCACAACAATACCAATACCTTTTGCCGTATCAATGGAAGAGCCGCCACCCAAAGCCACGATAAAATCGGCACCGGATGCCTTGAAAGCAGCCACACCATTCTGTACATTGGTAATGGTAGGATTGGCCTTCACATCACTGAAGAGCTCATAAGGTATACTGTTCTTCTCGAAAACTTCAATCACTTTATCAGCCACCTTGAAACGGATCAAATCTCTGTCCGTTACAAAGAAAGCCTTTTTGAAACCTCTGCGGGCAGCCTCCACGGCAATCGTTTCGCGACAGCCGGCACCGAAATAAGAGGTCTCATTCAATATCATTCTATACATAATTACACACTATCTGTTAAAACAATTATTTGGGCAAATTAAACGCTACGGACATTTCCTTCATTTGAAGCTGGCTCATACCATCCGGTTCAAAACCCATATTTTTGGCAGCGATATAAATAAGGGCGGATTTATTGAGTACATCCACCTGGTCGAAAGCAGCCATCACATCCACATCCACAGCAAACACACCATGTTTCTCCCACATCACTACATCATAGTCATCCAGTTCGCGGATGGTAGCCTCAGCCAATTCTACCGAACTGGGAAGTTGATAAGGGATGATGCCCAAACCGCGGGGACAGAAAGCCTTTGTTTCCGGTATCATACTCCAAAGCAGGTTCGAAGCTACATCTTTTTCCAGAAACTTCTTGTTGTGAGTCATGGCTACCAGCTCAATAGGATGCGTATGCACCGAAGCTTTATAGGGAGAACCTTTCGCTATCAGATTGTTGTGTACACTAAGATGGGAAGGAAGTTCCGATGTAGGCTGTACAGACTGGTCGGCTATAATGACATAGCTGGCACAGTCATCCAGAATGCGGATGACCGAACCGTTCTCCATCGGCCAACGGGCCAAATCGCGCATACGCTTGTTGGTGCCTTTACAATAAAAATAGCAGTCTTTCAAATAAGGTAAAGTAGCACCGATTGATTTCACCTCACTAATGGCGGGCATAGCCTTGATTTCATCGTCTACAAACTCAGTGATGTTGACCGTAATATTGCCCCCATTACGTTCTGCCCAACCTTTCTGCCAGAGATAACCAGCCACCTCAGCCACCTTATTAACTTCCGCAGCCAGCGCCGGACGATTTTCTAGAATTGATTTCATATATGCAGATATATTTTAGTTTTATATTCAAAGATAGGTATTTAAACTTACCCCAGCAACTGTGGCAGGAAAGAAGAAATTATCAAGACTGCCAAGCCTATGACAAGCACTGTAATTGTCTTGGGTGTACACCCTTTCCATTCCTTCAAAAGGATACCCCAAACATTGGAGAACGTTACGTTCAACGACATCAGGATGCACCACGAGAATGTGAGCAATACCGGAGAGGCAGCAAGGAATCCCTTACCCAAGCTAAGACCAAAGAACTGGCTGTACCACAACACACCGGCCAAAGCACAAAACAAGACATTGTTTACATAAAGGGATTTCTTGCCATAATCGCCCCAACTTTTGTTCCTGGAATTCTGATAGAAACAATAGACGGCATTCGTAATGAAACCACCCAGTGTCACCATCAATGTAGCAGGCAGTGTCTTGAATATATCCGCACTTTCAGCAAAACAGAGTTTCTCTCCAAAACCCAATCCTATACTGAAACACGCACTCATAAATCCAGCAAGAAGGGCTACAATAATACCTTTAGTAAAATTGAAATCCTTTACGGCCTTCTTCTTCTCTTCTTCGCTCAGGCTGGCAGACTTCATGCTACCGGCCAGACCGATAATGCCAATACCTACCAACGTGACCACTACACCAACAATAACCGATGTTGTCAAATCTCCTGCCTTACCAGTAAATACCGGAGTCAATATCGTTCCCAATCCGGCACAAGTACCCAAAGCGATAGACTGCCCAAGAGCTACGCCCAAATAGCGCATAGACAAACCAAACGTCAGTCCCCCCACTCCCCATAAAGCTCCGAAGAACATAGTCCAAAGCGTATCCGCAGGATTGTTTGCATAAATCTCGAACAGCGAATTGCCGGCAGGTACTGCCAGCAACGCGCCCAAGAACGGAAAAACCAGCCAAGCGAAAACACCTTGTACAATCCAATACGACTCCCAGCTCCACTCCTTGATGCGGTTAATGGGTACATAGCAACTGGATTGGCAGAATGCTCCGATAGCAATAATCAATAACCCTAATATTATTTCCATTTCTGTCTGTTACAAGGGTTTCCTATCCTCTTTTAGAGGTTACATTAGCTTCATACTTCTCTATTTCAGCGATGAACTCCTCACCTACCGGAACATTGTTTTTCAGACAGAACATGTCCCAAACAGCGTTCCAAGGCAAAGCCTTAGCCTCTTCGAGCAGAGCAAGGCGCTGGAAACCTTGACCGGTGGCCTCATATTCGCGAAGCTTTGCCAATGGTTCTAGTAACGCACGCAACATGCATTTCTGCGCCGCACGGGTACCGATTACATAAGCACCGATACGGTTGATGGAAGCATCAAAATAATCAAGACCAATGTGTACACGGTCCAGTGCATCGCAACGGACAATTTCTTGGAAAAGTTCAAGAGTGGGGTCATCCATGATAGTTACATGGTCAGAATCCCAACGTACCGGACGGCTTACGTGGAGCATCAGCTCAGGGACAAAGAGCAACATGGAAGACACCTTGTCTGCAGCACTTTCCGTAGGATGGAAGTGCCCGGTATCAATGGTAATAAGTTTCTGATGCTGTACACTATAGCCCATACAGAATTCATTGGAGCCTACTGTATAACTCTCTAAACCTATGCCAAACACCTTCGATTCAAGGCAGTCCTTCATATGCTTGTATTCCGTAGCAAAAATACGGTCGAGAGAATCTTTGAAAAGCACACGATACTTCATACGGTTTACAGTGATATCCTTGCTACCATCATGCACCCAAAGATTCATGATGCAGGGATCTCCCTGGCGGCGCCCCATTTCTTCGGCAATGGCACGACAACGTTTAGTATGTTCGACCCAAAAGTCACGGATACCTTGGTCCGGATGAGCCAGAGAAAGATTACCGCTCTTCGGATGAGAGAAAGAAGTGGAATTAAAATCCAATTTTATACCATTCTCGGCTGCCCATTGCATCCAGCTTTCGAAATGTTTCACCTCTACCTGATCGCGATCTACGAAGGTACCGCCAAAGTCACCGTAAATCTCATGCAAATTCAAACGGTGCTTACCGGGGATATAAGAAGCAGCTTTCAAAATATCGGAACGCAGTTCTTCCATATTACGGGCTTTACCGGGATAGTTTCCTGTTGTCTGGATACCACCGGTCAATGAGCCGGCAGATTCGAATCCCTGAACATCATCGGCCTGCCAACAATGCATAGAGATAGACACTTTCTGAAGTTGCTCCATTACTTTTTCTACATCCAATCCGAGAGCTGCGTAACGCTCTTTAGCAATTTCATACGCTTTGTTTATCAATTCTTCTTTCATGATACGTGATTTGATTATGAGTTATAAATTATTGGTAATCATTATCCATTATAATTAGTCATCGTCAATTGCTTGAAGTGCAGGTAAGCGGTATTCCAATCCTCCATATCCTGCGGATAGAAAGTCTTTAATGGTATGGAACGGTTGATGAGCTGTCTCATGGAAGCAATGTCTCTAGCTGCTCCGGCAGCCAATGCCTGAACCATAACGTTACCGATAGCAGTAGCTTCGGAAGGTCCGGCAATCACGGGAATACCGACAGCATTGGCTGTCCACTGGTTAAGCAGTTCGTTACGGCTACCGCCACCGATAACATGTAAAGCCTCCACCGGACGTGGTGAAAGATTTCGCAGGCTATCCAGCACCTGACGGTATCTCAAAGCAAGACTCTCAAAGATACAGCGTACTATCTGTCCATGTGTCATGGGAATAGGCTGACGATAATCGGAACAATAGGTCTTGATGGCTTGCTCCATATTCGCCGGATTGGTAAACAAAGCATCATCCGGATTAATTAGACTACGGAATGGTTCACAAGTACCAGCCTCAACGATGAGTTCGGAATAAGGGATTTCCCCCCATTCGGTACGGCAACGTTCAAGCAGCCACATACCACAAATATTTTTTAACAAACGAATGGTTCCTTCCACACCGCCTTCATTCGTAAAATTCAAGGATTCTGTTTCAGCAGTAATGACTGGAGCATCCGTCTCCACTCCCATCAGAGACCAAGTACCACTACTTAGATAAGCAAAATTACGGTCCATGGCAGGTACGGCAGCAACAGCAGAAGCCGTATCATGCCCGGCAACAGCTATCACGGGGACAGCGCCAAGTCCGGTTATTCGTTGTACTTCCTCCGTCAAGCCCCCTATTTTTTCACCAGGATAGACAAAACGCCCGAAATGAGCTTGTGTCAGTCCAATCTCCTGCAGCAAGGCATCCTCCAGCCTGCAGGTATTGGCATTTACCAACTGTGCCGTACTGGCAATAGTATACTCCGTTACCATCTGACCGGTCAACATATAGCTCAAAGCATCAGGCATAAACAGCAATTTATCTGCAGCTGCCAATGCACTGTCATGATTACGGCGTAATGTATCAAGTTGGAACAAGGAGTTGAAATTCATCACCTGAATCCCCGTCCATCCATACACATGGCTACGAGGTATACGTGTGAAGAACGCTTCCGGAGCACCCACCGTATGAGGGTCACGATAGGAATACGGCTGGCGAAGAAATCCCCCATCCTTACCTACACAGACAAAATCTACTCCCCAAGTGTCGATACCGATGGAAGTTATTTCTACACCTTTACGGGCGGCAATCCTCAGCCCTTCAATAATATGACGGTAAAGTTCATAAATATCCCAGTAAAAATGTCTGCCAGCTTCAATCAGATGATTTGGGAAACGGTTTACTTCTTCCATTTCCAAACCATTCGAAGTAAAAGTTCCCAGAATTGTGCGACCACTGGTAGCCCCCAAGTCGACCGCAAAAAAGCATTGTTTCATGGTAATTAGTTTTAGTTGCTATTCAACGATACAAAAATAGGAGATTATCCCCCTACTTTTTGTACAGTTTTTGATTGAAAGGGTGTCAGATTTGGCAATTGCATATCTATTCTATATTATATCAACATTTACCAAAGACATACGGAAACAATCTCCAATAACGTAAAAGAACAAACAAGACTCCAACAAAGAGAACAAAAACAACATATACAGTACACCCGATGTATAAAAAGAATAAAAAAGCTCTCCTTTTTGCATATTCTTTCCGAAATAATCCCTAATTTTGCACTACTCTTAGAATAATTATACAGAAAATGAAGAAAAAAGCCAATCGGTTAGACGCCATCAAGATGATTATCTCAAGCAAAGACGTCAGTTCTCAGGAAGAACTGTTGCAAGCTTTGAGCAAGGAAGGCTTTGAACTGACACAAGCCACCTTGTCACGCGACTTGAAACAGCTGAAAGTAGCGAAAGCAGCGAACATGAACGGTAAATACGTATATGTACTGCCCAACAACATCATGTATAAACGTTCGAACGACCAGAGTGCAAGTGAAATGCTGATGACAAGCGGATTCGTTTCACTTCAATTTTCGGGCAATATTGCCGTCATCCGTACCCGGCCCGGATATGCCAGCAGCATGGCCTACGACATCGACAACCGAGAGTGTCCCGCCATTCTGGGTACCATTGCCGGAGATGACACCATCATGCTGGTGGTGCACGAAGCAGCGTCACATGACGAGGTACGCAGCTTCCTATCGCAAATCATCCCGAACATTAAATGATAGATAACAACAAAAAACAAGAAATTAAATAAGAAATGGATTCGAAACAAATTGATGTGATGGTGGCTGACGCCTCACATGAAGTTTACGTAGACAAGATTTTGGATACCATCCGGGAAGCTGCCAAGGTACGCGGAACGGGCATCGCAGAACGCACACACGAATACGTAGCTACTAAAATGAAAGAAGGAAAGGCCATTATAGCCTTGTGTGGAGATGATTTTGCCGGTTTCACCTACATAGAGAGCTGGGGTAACAAGCAATATGTAGCAACCTCCGGTTTGATAGTACACCCCAAATATCGGGGACTGGGGCTGGCAAAACGTATCAAGACCGCTTCTTTCCGCCTGGCACGCCTACGCTGGCCTAATGCTAAAGTTTTCAGTCTCACCAGCGGAGCTGCCGTCATGAAAATGAATACCGAGCTGGGATATGTGCCCGTCACCTTCAACGAACTGACCGATGACGAATCGTTCTGGAAAGGTTGCGAAGGCTGTATAAACCATGATATATTGGTAGCTAAGAACCGTAAATTCTGCATTTGCACAGCAATGCTTTACGACCCGAAGCTGCACGAAGAGGATAAAATATAAAAATACTAAGGATATGGAAAAGAAGAAGAAAGTAGTAGTCGCATTCAGCGGAGGTTTGGATACCTCGTTTACGGTGATGTATCTTACCAAAGAAAAAGGGTACGAAGTATATGCAGCTTGTGCCAATACGGGCGGTTTCAGTGCTGAACAGTTGAAGACAAACGAAGAAAATGCCTACAAGCTGGGCGCCAAAGAATACGTCACCCTCGACGTGACGCAGGAATACTATGAGAAAAGCTTGAAATACATGGTATTCGGCAATGTTTTGCGTAACGGCACCTATCCTATCTCTGTAAGTTCCGAACGTATCTTCCAAGCATTGGCCATTGCACGCTATGCCAACGAAATCGGCGCGGATGCCATCGCCCACGGTTCTACAGGTGCGGGTAACGACCAGATTCGTTTCGACATGACTTTCCTCGTCATGGCTCCGGGCGTGGAAATCATCACGCTGACACGCGACATGGCACTGAGCCGTCAGGAAGAGATTGATTATCTGAACAAACACGGCTTTGCCGCCGACTTCACCAAACTAAAATATTCCTATAACGTAGGTTTGTGGGGCACTTCCATTTGTGGTGGCGAGATTCTGGATTCCGCGCAAGGGTTGCCCGAAAGCGCCTATCTGAAACACTGCACCAAAGAGGGCAGCGAGCAGTTGCGCCTCACTTTTGAAAAAGGTGAGCTGAAAGCCGTGAACGACGAGACATTCGACGACCCCATCAAAGCCATCCAGAAGGTAGAAGAGATTGGTGCGGCATACGGTATCGGACGCGACATGCACGTAGGCGACACGATTATCGGTATCAAAGGCCGCGTAGGTTTCGAAGCTGCCGCACCTATGCTGATTATCGGAGCACACAAGTTCCTCGAGAAGTACACTTTGAGCAAATGGCAGCAATACTGGAAGGACCAGGTAGCCAACTGGTATGGCATGTTCCTGCACGAAAGCCAATATCTGGAACCAGTAATGCGCGACATCGAAGCCATGCTGGAATCCTCGCAACGCAACGTAAACGGTACGGCTATCCTCGAACTTCACCCGCTCTGCTTTTCTACCGTAGGTGTAGAAAGCAAAGATGACCTTGTGAAAAACAAGTTTGGCGAATACGGTGAGATGCAGAAAGGATGGACGGCAGAAGATGCCAAGGGCTTCATCAAAGTAACCTCCACAGCACTGCGTGCTTATTATTCAAATCATAAAGACGAGAAAATCTAAATGACCGGCAGGAAGCAAAAACTGACACGTCCCCGGACTGGAAGGATGCTTTCAGGCGTATGTGCAGGACTGGCAAACTTTTTCGGACTCGATGTCTCATTGGTGCGTATCGTTTATACGTTCGCCACGATCTTTACTGCATTTGCAGGCATACCCATATACATTATAATGCTAATTGTTATACCACAAGAACCAAATAGATATTATCGAAATGATTAAAGTAGGAATCATCGGCGGAGCCGGATACACGGCAGGCGAACTGATACGTTTGCTGCTCAACCATCCGGAAGCGGAAATCGTTTTCATAAACAGCTCAAGCAACGCCGGCAACAAAATTACCGACGTACACGAAGGACTGTACGGCGAAACAGACTTGGTATTTACCGACCAGCTCCCGCTGGAAGAAATCGACGTACTCTTTTTCTGTACGGCACATGGTGACACGAAGAAGTTCCTCGAAAGCCACAACGTGCCCGAGGAACTGAGAATCATCGACCTCTCCATGGACTACCGCATAGCCTCTCCCGAACACGACTTCATCTACGGCCTGCCGGAGCTGAACCGCCGTGCCACCTGCAAAGCGAAGCACGTAGCCAATCCGGGCTGCTTTGCCACCTGCATACAGCTGGGCCTGCTGCCGCTCGCCAAACATCTGATGCTGAACGATGATATCATGGTGAACGCCATTACCGGAAGTACCGGCGCCGGTGTGAAACCGGGCGCCACGAGCCACTTCAGCTGGCGCAACAACAACATGAGCGTCTACAAAGCTTTCGAGCACCAGCATGTGCCCGAAATCAAGCAATCGCTCAAACAGCTGCAGAACAGCTTTGATGCGGACATTGACTTCATCCCCTACCGCGGCGACTTCCCGCGCGGCATCTTCACCACCATTGTGGTGAAGACCAAAGTGGCCCTGGAAGAAATCGTCCGCATGTATGAAGAATATTACGCCAAAGATTCCTTTACCCACATCGTGGAGAAGAATATCGACCTGAAGCAAGTGGTAAACACCAACAAGTGCCTCATCCATCTGGAGAAGCATGGCGACAAACTGCTTATCATTTCCTGCATTGATAACCTCCTGAAAGGCGCCAGCGGACAAGCTGTCCATAACATGAATTTAATGTTTAACCTGGAAGAGACCGTAGGATTACGGTTGAAACCTTCTGCATTCTAAAAAAAATGAATTTATTCGACGTATACCCTCTCTTTGACATCAACATCGTCAAAGGAAAAGGCTGCCATGTATGGGACGAGAACGGTACCGAATACCTCGACCTCTACGGTGGCCATGCAGTCATCTCAATCGGACATGCACATCCACATTATGTAGAGATGGTGAGTAACCAAGTTGCTACGTTAGGATTCTACTCAAACTCAGTAATTAACAAGCTGCAACAGCAAGTGGCAGAACGCTTGGGAAAAGTCTGTGGCTATGACGACTACTCATTCTTCCTCATCAACAGCGGTGCCGAAGCCAATGAAAACGCCTTGAAACTCGCCTCTTTCTACAATGGCCGTACCCGTGTGATATCCTTCTCAAAAGCATTCCACGGACGTACCTCACTGGCGGTGGAAGTAACGAACAATCCTAAAATCATCGCTCCCATCAACAACTGCGGGCACGTCACCTACCTCCCGTTGAACGACATCGAAGCCATGAAGGCCGAATTGTCCAAAGGAGATGTCTGCGCAGTGATTATCGAAGGCATACAAGGTGTAGGCGGCATCCAACTGCCGACAGACGAATTCATGCAGGCTCTCCGCCAGACTTGTACGGAACACAACACGGTCTTGATTCTCGATGAAATCCAAAGCGGCTACGGACGCAGCGGCAAGTTCTTCGCCCATCAGTACAACGGCATCAAAGCCGACATCGTCACCGTGGCAAAAGGCATCGGCAATGGTTTCCCGATGGCAGGCGTACTCATCAGCCCAATGTTTACACCGGTATACGGGCAACTTGGAACCACTTTCGGCGGAAACCACCTGGCTTGCAGTGCCGCCCTTGCCGTGCTGGATGTGATAGAGCAGGAAAACCTGATAGAGAATGCAGCCCAAGTCGGCAACTTCCTGATAACGGAACTAAAGAAATTCCCTCAAATCAAGGACGTTCGCGGACGCGGACTCATGATAGGGCTGGAATTTGAAGAACCCATCAAGGAACTGCGCCTAAGACTACTGAAAGAGCAGCATGTATTCACCGGTGTAAGCGGTACGAATGTACTTCGCCTGCTGCCGCCTCTGTGCCTCGGCATGGATGAAGCAAAGGAATTCTTGGAACGCTTCAAGAAAGTACTTTAATATTTGACACAAATAATCAGCCAGCAAAAGAAACGACCGAAAAGCAGAATACCTTTCTCTCTCGGTCGTTTTTTGTAGAAAATTTATCTACCTTTGCCAGCAAAACAACTCTTTTAACAACAAAAAGATATGAAAACAGCAATTATCGGTGCAGGAAATATGGGGGGAGCCATTGCCCGAGGGCTGGCAAAAGGAACAATCATCCCTGCCGGTAACATCATTGTCTCCAACCCCACCCAGGGCAAGCTGGACAAGCTGAAGGCAGAATTCCCCGCATTGCAAGTGACCAATGACAACCAGGAAGCGGCAGCCGGTGCAGATATGATAATCTTTGCCGTGAAGCCATGGCTGATGGAGCCAGTGATAAAGGAACTGGAACTAAAAGGCACAGAGATTCTTATATCCGTTGCAGCCGGCATTCCTTTTGAAGAGCTGACACACTATGTAGCAGACAAAGAAATGACCATGTTCCGTCTTATTCCCAATACCGCCATCAGCGAGATGGAAAGCATGACACTCATCGCCAGCCGCAATGCCACCAAGGAGCAGGAGCAACTGATGCTGGACATTTTCAACCAGATGGGACTCGCCATGCTCATTCCCGAAGAAAAGATTGCGGCAACCACTGCCATGACTTCCTGCGGCATCGCCTACGTGCTTAAGTATATCCAGGCAGCCATGCAGGCCGGCGTTGAAATGGGTATCTATCCCAAAGACGGCATGCGCATGGTGGCACAATCCGTGAAAGGGGCAGCCGAGCTGATTCTGAACAACGACACGCACCCCAGTGTTGAGATTGACAAGGTGTGTACCCCCGGAGGAATTACCATCAAGGGAATCAACGAGCTGGAACATGAAGGATTCACCTCCACTGTGATTAAAGCCATCAAAGCGAGTAAATGATATTTAATGTGCTAATGTAACGATGTCCCGATATGCCTATGAGCTACGGTATAATTAAACATTGTGCAGCCTATTGGCACATTGCCACACTTTAATAACAACCCATTAAAAAAATATAATTATGGACGAACAAATCAGACAAATAGCCGAACGCCTGCGCGGACTGCGTGACGTATTGGAACTGACTGCCGACGATATCGCCCGCGACTGCGACATCTCTGCAGAAGAGTACCGTCTGGCCGAAACCGGAGAATTCGACATCTCGGTCAGCATGCTGCAGAAGATAGCACGGCACTACGGCATATCACTGGACGCACTGATGTTTGGGCAAGAGCCCAAAATGAGCTCCTACTTCCTGACACGTGCCGGAAAAGGAACCAGTATAGAACGTACCAAGGCATATAAATACCAATCGCTGGCAGCCGGTTTCATCAACCGCACGGCAGACCCGTTCATCGTGACCGTAGAACCGAAACCGGACAGCGAGCCGATACATTACAACAGCCATACCGGTCAGGAGTTCAACCTCGTACTGGAAGGCCGTATGATGGTCAGCATCGACGGCAAAGACTTAATCTTAAACGAAGGAGACAGTCTATACTTCAACTCCAAACTGCCGCACGGCATGAAGGCGCTTGACGGAAAGACTGTAAAATTCCTGGCAGTAATCATGTAATAAAGTTATGGTAGAAAGATTTTTATCTCAAACATCCTTCACCTCACAGGAGGACTTCATCAAGAACTTGAAGATAAACGTACCGGAGAATTTCAACTTCGGCTACGACGTAGTGGATGCCTGGGCAGCCGAGCAGCCCGACAAACCCGCACTGTTGTGGACCAATGACCAGGGCGAATGCCGGCAGTTTACCTTTGCCGACATGAAACGGTACACAGACATGACGGCTTCCTATTTCCAAAGCCTCGGCATCGGGCACGGAGACATGGTGATGCTGATACTGAAACGCCGTTATGAATTCTGGTTCAGCATTGTGGCACTGCACAAACTCGGTGCAGTGGTGATTCCCGCCACCCACCTGCTGACGAAGAAAGACATCGTATACCGCTGCAACGCCGCAGACATTAAAATGATAGTCTGTGCCGGCGAAAGCGTCATCACCGACCATATCACGGCAGCTATGCCAGAGTCTCCTTCTGTGAAACGCCTCGTAAGCGTCGGGCCGGAAGCTCCCGAAGGATTCGAAGACTTCCACAAAGGTATCGAGGCCGCCGCTCCTTTCGTGAAACCGGAACATCCGAACACGAACGATGACATCTCCCTGATGTACTTCACCAGCGGTACTACCGGAGAGCCCAAAATGGTGGCCCACGACTTCACCTATCCGTTGGGACATATCGTCACCGGCAGCTTCTGGCACAACCTGAAAGAGAGCAGCCTACACCTCACCATTGCCGACACCGGTTGGGGAAAAGCCGTGTGGGGCAAGCTCTACGGACAATGGATTGCCGGTGCCAACGTATTTGTATACGACCACGAGAAGTTCACTCCCGCAGCCATACTGGAGAAGATACAGGATTATCACGTCACGTCGCTTTGTGCACCGCCCACCATCTTCCGGTTCCTCATTCACGAAGACCTTACGAAGTACGACCTATCCAGCCTGGAATACTGCACCATCGCCGGAGAAGCCTTGAACCCCGCTGTATTCGAGACCTTCAAGAAGTTAACGGGCATCAAGCTGATGGAGGGCTTCGGACAGACCGAAACGACCCTTACCGTTGCCACCATGCCGTGGATGGAACCGAAACCCGGCAGCATGGGATTGCCCAATCCGCAATACGATGTAGACCTGATAGACCACGAAGGACGTTCCGTGGAAGCCGGTGAACAGGGACAGATTGTAATCCGTACCGACAAAGGCAAACCGCTGGGATTGTTCAAGGAATACTACCGTGATGCCAACCGCACCCACGAGGCATGGAACAACGGCATTTACTACACGGGAGATGTAGCCTGGAAGGACGAAGACGGCTACCTCTGGTTCGTGGGTCGCGCCGACGACGTCATCAAAAGTAGCGGCTACCGCATCGGCCCGTTCGAAGTGGAAAGTGCATTGATGACCCACCCAGCCGTAGTGGAATGTGCCATTACCGGTGTGCCCGATGAAATCCGCGGCCAAGTGGTAAAAGCTACGATTGTGTTGGCAAAAGAGTACAAGGCACGCGCCGGAGAAGAGCTTGTCAAGGAGTTGCAGAACCATGTGAAGAAAGTGACGGCTCCCTACAAATACCCGCGTGTCATCGAATTTGTTGATGAGCTCCCCAAAACCATCAGCGGGAAAATCCGCCGTGTGGAAATCCGGGAGAACGACCGGAAATAACACTCGCCACCCAGTATCTGAATCATAAGACAACATCCGGGTGAATGAATAAGGAGGGGATAAAACCGAAGTCGGCCATTCTATTGACGATTTCCGTTTTACCCCCTCTTTTTACAAATAGTTGTCTCATTGTGAATACCAAAAGGAGAAAAGAACTATATTTGCACGAAATTAAACTTCACTTGGAACATTTATAAACAAGAAAGACCGACACGGCATATGAAAAATAGAACGCAGATATGGAAAATACTGGCTTTCTTAGGAGCGGTACTTTTCTTGTCTGATACAATATACGCCCAACAATGGACATCCGATAGTCATTCGGAATACAAACGGGATACACTCCCTTTCTCACAGCGCTTCATCCACAGATTAGGCGTAGAAGGGCGTGCTGGCTATATTTTTCAGACCAGCCCTTTTCTGGAGTACTCCAACCACCAATACAAGGCCATGAAAAATGCCTATGCCGGCCATCTGAAATACTCCTTCCAGCTCCGTCCCCACACCGTTGCCGACCAGGCTTATATAGGAGCCTATCAAGGGATTGGAGTCGGCTATTTCAACTTCGGCAATCCGGAAGAGCTGGGCAACCCGCTGGCGGTCTATCTGTTTCAAGGGGGACGCATCGCCCAATTCAGCCCCCGCATATCCTTGAACTATGAATGGAACTTCGGCGCATCGTTCGGCTGGAAACCCTACGATGAATATGACAACCCGGAGAACCAGATTATCGGCTCGAAAGTGAATGCCTATCTCAATGTGAACCTCTACTTAAAGTGGGCACTCTCCCCCAAGTTCGACCTGATGATAGGAACTACCGGAAGCCACTTTTCCAACGGAAATACCCAATATCCCAACTCCGGTCTGAACACGGTGGACTGCAAAGTGGGGTTGGTATATAACTTTAACCGCAGAGCGGATGAGCTCGCCCAATCATGGCAACGCCCTATCGTTCCTCCATTCCCCCGCCACGTCAGCTACGACTTGACTTTGTTCGGCTCCTGGCGAAAGAAAGCAGTGGCCCATGAGGGCAGTAGTGGCCAGGTACCCGCACCCGGCACTTACAACGTGTTCGGTTTCAGCTTTGCACCCATGTACAACTTCGGCTATAAATTCCGCGCCGGTGTGGCGTTGGACGGCGTATACGACCACAGTGCGAACATGAAAGAATCGTACGAGGAAGAGAACGGCTTCTATACTCCGCCCGCCAAGAAGCAGATGGCATTGGGCTTATCCGCCCGCGGAGAATTTGTCATGCCTTACTTCACGGTAGGTATCGGTCTGGGAGCCAATGTTCTGCACGGCGGCGGTGACATGAAGTCTTTCTATCAGATTCTTGCCCTGAAAATAGACGTAACACGCAATTCGTATCTCCATATAGGATATAACCTCCGGGAATTTCATGAGCCCAATTATCTGATGTTGGGTATCGGCTATCGGTTCAATAACAAACGCCCCAAGCTGTTCTGAACAATAAAGAGGAGGCTATTTATATAGATTCTTTTATTTCATCTGCAAGCACATATTAGTAAGTGCCACGCGCATATCATCTACTATAGTATTATAGTTAGTTTGTTAGTTCACAGCGATGAACACTTTGTTCAAGTATAGAGAAACAGTTTGTTCCAATAAGGAAAAACAGTTTGTTTTCATATGATGAAACGAAATGTTTTGTTAAGGGAAACAAAGTGTTCGCCATAATGAAACAACTTGTTCTATTAAGGGAAACACTTTGTTCGCTATAGAGAAACGGTCTTTCATATCAAGAGCTTATAAAGAAAAAGCTCTGCAAATCAATGATTCACAGAGCTTAATCGAGTACTCGAAGCGGGACTTGAACCCGCACAGCCGCAATGGCCAAAGGATTTTAAGTCCTTCGTGTCTACCATTCCACCATTCGAGCATCCTAAAAAGGGAAAAGAGAGCGGAAAACGAGACTCGAACTCGCGACCCTAACCTTGGCAAGGTTATGCTCTACCAACTGAGCTATTTCCGCATTTGGAGAACGGGTGCAAAGATAAACAGTTTTCCCGTTTCTGCCAAATTTTTTTTTATAAAAGTACAGTACTCGCAGCGGGACTTGAACCCGCAGAACCTTTTACCTGCCCAGCAACTCTTTCTCTGCAGCTTGCATGGTCTCAAAATTGAAACCATCTACCACTTTCTGCATCAGGGCAGAGACTTCATCGTTGCAAAGGTTTCCGATACTGCCTTCATGGGTATGATGCACCTCTTTGCTGTGCGAGAAGTTTCCGGCTTCAATATCCAGTCCCACCTTCTTGTAGGCATCGCGGAAAGGCATCCCTTCACGTGCCAAGCGGTTGACTTCCTCCACACTGAAAATAAGCAGATACTTGTCATCATCAAGAATATGTTCGTTCACCTTGATTTCATTCATAATGTAAGTCGTCATCTGCAGACAGTCTTTCAGTTCCTGAAAAGCAGGCAGGAAGACCTCTTTGATAATCTGCAAGTCACGGAAATAGCCGGAAGGAAGATTGTTGGCTATCATCATAATCTGCTGGGGAAGGGATTGCAGTTTGTTGCACTTGGCACGCGTCAGTTCAAAGACATCCGGGTTCTTCTTGTGAGGCATGATGCTGGAGCCGGTAGTGCAATCGTCCGGCAGCTTCACAAAACCGAAGTTCTGACTGTTGAACATACATGCGTCAAAAGCCAATTTCGATATGGTTCCGGCCACACTGGCAAGGGCGAAAGCAACATTACGCTCCATCTTGCCACGCCCCATCTGGGCATACACTACGTTGTAGTTGAGGGAATCAAATCCCAAAAGACGGGTAGTCATCGTACGGTTCAGCGGGAACGAGGAACCGTATCCCGCAGCAGAACCCAAAGGATTGCGGTTGCACATCTTGAAAGCTGCCTGAAGGAACATCATATCGTCCACCAGGCTCTCGGCGTATGCCCCAAACCAAAGTCCGAAAGAAGACGGCATGGCTATCTGCAAGTGTGTATAACCCGGCATCAGTACATCCTTGTAGCGTTCGCTCTGCATAACCAGCACATGGAACAATTGTTCCACAGCCTCTGCCACTTCCTTTATCTCTGCACGGGTAAAGAGCTTCAAATCGAGCAACACCTGGTCGTTGCGCGAACGTCCGCTGTGTATTTTCTTACCTATATCACCCAAGTTGCGCGTCAGCATAAGTTCCACTTGTGAGTGAACGTCTTCCACTCCCTCTTCTATCACAAATTCTCCACGCTCGGCCATCGCATAGATTTCCTTCAATTCGGCCAGTAATTGCCGCAGTTCTTCCTTCGTCAACAAGCCAATGCTTTCGAGCATCGTGATGTGCGCCATGGAACCCAGCACATCGTGCTTTGCCAAATAAAGGTCCATTTCACGGTCACGGCCTACCGTGAAGCGTTCGATATCCTTATTTACCTGAACGGATTTTTCCCAAAGTTTCTGAGCCACGTTGTTTCTAATGATTAATGGTTAGTGATTAATATTGTATCATCGCCAACATATCTGCCATCTTCTCCAGTCCTTCCTGCAAGGGTTTCTGCACCATGGTCTTCATAAACGGATTTATATCCATGCCGATGGTCAGCTTCATTTTGCATTCGGTTTCGGTGGTGGGTACAATCTGTATCCACAGATTGAAGGGCAGCGGTGAAGTGGTTGTTGCAAACTTGATACACTTGCAAGGTTCCTTCTCCACAATCTGCAACGTAATCTTTCCCACGGGGGCCACCTCTATCGTCATGCTCTCCGCGTCAAAACTCAAGTTTTTCACTTTGTCTTCAGGCAGACGGTCTTTCACCTTCTCCAGATTGCTCAGGTCGGAAAGCTTTTCATAAACAGCTTCTTGTGAAGCCGGTACAACTTTCACTCCACTCTCAAATTTCGTCATAATCAATCGTATTCAAAAAGAAAAAAGAACTATCCGGACAGAATCTATCCGAATGGCTCTTTTATCCATATTAACATTTTTACAAATAAGTTCTTATTTACCAGATTCCCAATGTGCAGGGTCTTTACGCCATTCATTCAGAGTCTCCACATCTTCTTCCTCGATATAGCCCGTACGCAGTGCCACTTCCATCACAGCCTCGTAATTGGTCAGCGTCACCAAAGGCACCTTGGCATCCTTGAAAGCCTTTTCGGCAACCGGGAAACCATAAGTATAGGCAGCCACCATACCGATGACCTCACATCCGTCACGGCGGATAGCTTCTACAGCCTTTAAACTGCTTCCACCCGTAGAAATCAAATCTTCCACGACTACCACCTTCATACCGGGACGAAGTTCACCTTCAATCAAATTCTCCAGTCCATGGTCTTTCGGAGTGGAGCGTACATATACAAACGGCAAGTTCAATGCATCGGCCACCAAGGCACCTTGCGGGATAGCTCCCGTTGCCACACCGGCAATGGCATCCACCTGTCCGAAACGTTCCAAAATCAGACGCGTAATTTCAATCTTTACGAAATTACGGAGAGAAGGATAAGAAAGGGTTTTGCGGTTATCACAATAAAACGGAGACTTCCATCCGGATGCCCAAGTGAACGGGTTAGCCGGTTGTAGTTTAATCGCTTTTATCTTCAGCAACTTCTCTGCAAACAATCTTTCTAAAGTTTTCATAGCAAAACTAATCTATATATGATAAATATGGCACAAAAATACGGAAACAGAATGAGAATAAAAAAGAGAAAGCCGATAATTTTCATTCGGAGTAGTCATTTTCCTCAGAAACCTCTATGCAACGACATATATCCTTCATTTCGAACCCCCTGCTCAAGGCAAAACGCACCAGTTTGCCATTCAACTCATACTCACTTTCGGCACGGACGCTTTTACGCTTTGCCGCCAGCAGTTTCTGCAAGACGGCGTGGTATTCCTCCTCATCAATCTCGTTCAAATAGGGCCAATAGACAGATGAAGATATCTTTTTCAACTGGAGCGCCTGCCCTATCTTCATCTTGCCCCATTTGGCTAAACGGTATTTGTCGTTGATGAAAGCACGGCAGAAGCGTTCTTCATCAATGTACTTCTCTTGTTCCAGACGGTTGATGATACGGTCTATGGCATCATAGGCAATGCCCCAGCGTTGCAGTTTCTCCGCAATCTCCGCCCGGCAATGCTCGGCAGTGGAGCAATATGCCGCCACTCTGTTCAAAGCTTCAGTTTCAGTTATTTCTATCATCGTTCTGCAATTACGTACCGGTCGTTGCCGGAAATATCTTTTCGGATACGGACATTCGTATAGCCTTGCTTGCGAAGCATCGAAGCGACAGCCTCTCCAAATGCCCGGTTGATTTCAAAATAGAGTCGGCCGCCGACCGTCAGCATGCTCCGTCCCAGTTCACCTATACGCCGATAGAAACGGAGCGGGTCGCTGTCTGGAACAAACAAAGCTCCCGAAGGTTCCCAGTTCAAGACATTTGGCTCCATGTCCTTCTTTTCTGTTTCCGTAACATAAGGCGGATTACTGACGATTACATCAAAGTACTCATCCTCAGTCGGTTGATACGTCAGGACATCACGCTGTACAAATTGTACGGAGGTCTGCAAAAGGCGGTTATTGTCGCCGGCTATGGCAAGAGCTTCTCCGGAAATGTCCCAAGCAGTTACTTCCGCTTCCGGCAACTCTTTAGACAAAGTGACGGCAATACACCCACTTCCAGTGCCAATGTCGAGAATACGGGAAGCCGGAGCGACTTCCTCCAGCATCCTCTCCACCAGTTCTTCCGTTTCGGGACGGGGAATAAGCACCCCCGGAGCCACCCGAAAAGTACGTCCCAGGAAACGGGCAGTACCCTGCACATACTGTATGGGCTCAAAATTGCACAGACGGGAAAGAATGCTTTCCAATTCCTTTTCATCCTTTGGAGATAAAATCATATCTTTGCCCAGGTAATAGTCAATATGACTCTGACCTAACATTTCACAGCAGACAATACGGGAAAGATTGGCTGCCTCCCGGGGAGGATAGCACTCCTGCAAAGCACTGCGGATATGTGAAACGGTTACATTCATTCGGAGTCCGGTTTTATTCGGGCTGCAAAAGTAATCATTAATTTTGATTATTCAACCAAAAGACAAGCAAGGATATGAATTCAGAAGAAGAGAAATATATGCTGCGATGCATCCAACTGGCACAAAACGGACTTTGCAATACAGCACCCAACCCGATGGTGGGAGCGGTAATAGTATGTGACGGGAAAATCATAGGCGAGGGATACCATGTGCGCTGTGGAGAAGCCCACGCCGAGGTCAACGCCATCCGTTCCGTGAAAGACACGTCCCTGCTGAAACGTTCCACCATCTATGTCAGCCTGGAACCGTGTTCGCACTATGGCAAAACTCCTCCTTGTGCAGACCTCATCATCGAGAAGCAGATTCCACGCATCGTCATCGGGTGCCGGGACCCTTTTTCTAAGGTTGCGGGCCGAGGCATACAGAAACTGAAGGATGCCGGACGTGAAGTTATTGTCGGAGTGCTGGAAACAGAATGTCGGCAGCTCATCCGCAGGTTCATCACTTTCCATACTTTGCGACGCCCCTACATCACCCTAAAATGGGCGGAATCTTCTGACAGATATATCGATTACTCCCGCACGGACGGTAAACCGGTTATCCTCTCCAGCCCGCTGACTTCGATGCTGGTACACAAGAAACGGGCAGAGCACAGTGCCATATTAGTAGGTACCCGTACGGCTGAACTGGACAATCCCGGCCTGAATGTCCGCCATTGGTATGGTCGTTCACCGGTACGTATCGTGCTGGACCGGCAACAAAAGCTATCCCCCAGCCTTCACCTATTTGACGGTAGCGTGCCGACCCTCGTTTTTACAGAAATCCCGCACGCTCCGCTACCGAATGTAGAATATCTGCCAGTCAGCGACTACCGGCAGAATATACTCCCCGAAATCATGGAAATGCTGTATACACGCGGATTACAATCCCTTTTGGTAGAGGGTGGCAGCCAAACGCTCCAATCCTTCATTGATGCCGGATTGTGGGACGAAATCTTTGTGGAAGAAGCTCCGCACCTTCTTCATTCCGGCGTCAAAGCACCCGAAATCAGTGACGGATATCCATTTGCAACAGAGTATTCTTTCGGCAGGAGTTTTCGCCATTATACGGCCTCAAGAAACAGTCAATAGCCTCATTTCAGGGCTTTTTTATCGAGAAAAAGGGGGATATTATCTATAATTTTATATAAAACTTCCCCGTAAAGCTGTTTATAGAAAAAAATGTTCCTATTTTTGCAACTTGTAAATAAACACTAACTTTCAAAATGAGAATAAAGTTTCTATCAGTAATTGTGAGTTTTCTTATTGTGTCATTTGCTCTAAGTTCATGCCTTGACTCTGACGACAATTATGAATTCAGCTCCGATGCTACTATACATGCTTTTGGTATCGATACCATACATGGCAAACATTACAAATTTACAATTGACCAGCTCAATAGACTCATCTATAACAGAGATTCATTGCCCGTAGGTTCAGATACCATCATTGACCGTATTCTGATTGATACTATGACCGTTACCGGTTGGATAACTTCAGGCTCGCCTACCGACACGGTATTCGTCATGTCGGACTCCGTGGATTTGAGACCCGCCATGAACAACGATGCCGGCATGCTGTTCAAAGCACATGCCGCCGACGGTGTTACAGTCCGCGAATATAAATTGAAAGTTAATGTACACCTGCAAGACCCGGACTCACTCGTATGGACAGACATGCAGAAAAGGGGGAATATATTCTCCAATACCATCAATTTAGGTCAGCAAAAAGCGGTTGTACTGGGAGACGAACTATTTGTCTACACTTCCAACAGTACTGCTTACAAGACATCGACTGCGCCCGATAAATACAACTGGAGTAAAGTCAATGTCAGCAACCTCCCCTCAGACGTAAAGCTGACATCTGCCGTAGAGTATAACAATGCGCTTTATATGGTTACAGAAAGCAAAAGAGTATTCAGCTCTACCAACGGCGGCGCCTGGACAGAAGTCACTACATTGGGAGACAATGTCATAGTCCTCATCAATGGTTTCTCTGACCGGCTCTCGGGTATTGTGGAAATCAACGGAAAGCAATATTTCAACATCTGTAAAGACGGAAAGAATTGGGAAACGGAAAACACGGCTGACAACCTTACCCTTGAGGAAGTCCCGGCAGGATTCCCTACCGAAAACATATCCACCACCCAGACCAATACCGGCAATGGTGTAGAGAAGGTGGTTCTGGCAGGAATGCCGCTGGCCAACGAACAAGAGACAATACCCTGGTTCTCATTGGACGGCAAAGGCTGGGCAAGCCTGGCTAACACGGTGTACGACACATCTTGTCCCGGCATGGTCAACCCTGCCATTATGTACTATGGCGACATGTTCTATTGCTTTGGAGGAGAACTTGACGCCATCTACAACTCCATCACAGGCATTGCGTGGAGCAAGACAGAAACCAAATTCCTGCTACCCCAGGAATTCAAAGGGAAAGGCGCGTACTCCATTATAGTGGAACCGACGAAAGACAAAACTGTGGACCCGGCAGACAAACGGGACTTCATTTGGGTGATATTCGGCGGCAACGGCACCAAGAATGAGGTATGGCGCGGACGTCTTAACAGATTGGGCTTCGAAATACAATAATAATGATGTCATATAAGGAAGAAATCGATCTAAACCGGATACCCCAGCACGTGGCGATTATCATGGACGGTAACGGACGGTGGGCCAAGCAGCGTGGACACGAACGCAGCTATGGACATCAGGCCGGCGCAGAGACTGTGCACGTCATTGCAGAGGAAGCCGCTAAATTAGGAGTCAGATACCTTACTTTATATACGTTCTCTACCGAGAACTGGAATCGTCCGTCGGACGAGGTAGCCGCCTTGATGGGATTGCTCTTCGACTCCATAGAGGAAGAGACGTTCATGAAGAACAATATCAGTTTCCGGGTAATAGGAGATATTGAAAAACTGCCTGCCAACGTACAGCAACGGCTCAACACTTGCGTGGCACACACCTCCCACAACACGGGAATGTGCCTGGTACTGGCATTGAGCTACTCTTCCCGCTGGGAAATAACGGAAGCTGCCCGGCAAATAGCCGACCTGGTACAGAAAGGTGAGCTGAAACCCGAACAAATCGACAGTGAGCTCATATCCCGTCATCTGACAACCCACTTCATGCCCGACCCCGACCTGCTGATACGTACCGGAGGAGAGCTCCGCCTTAGTAACTACATGCTCTGGCAATGCGCCTATTCGGAACTTTATTTCTGTGATACCTATTGGCCCGACTTCCGTGAAGAAGAATTACGCAAAGCCATATGTGACTATCAGAAACGCGAACGCAGGTTCGGCAAGACCAGCGAGCAAATCAATTAATCACCGGACACACAAATAGTAAATAGTAAATTGTAAAATAGTAAATAAAAAGATGCACTATCGTATTTTCTCCATACTCGTAACGTTTGTCTGCCTTTTCGGCTGCGCACTGACAACAGCAGCACAGGACGTAAACAACACCGATGAAACCGAAAAGCCGGTTATACTCTATTCGGGAACACCCAAGAAGTATGAAATAGCCGACATTAAGGTCGAAGGAGCCCAGAACTATGAGGATTATGTAATTGTCGGATTGTCCGGACTATCCAAAGGGCAGACTATCACCGTGCCGGGTGACGAGATTACACAAGCTTGTAAGCGCTACTGGCGCCACGGTCTGTTCTCTGACGTGGAAATTACAGCAGACAAGATTGAAGGCGACCAAATTTGGCTGACCATTCATCTGACCATGCGTCCGCGTGTTTCCGACATACGCTACAACGGTGTGAAGAAGTCAGAGCGTGAAGACCTGGAAAGCAGAATCGGCATGATAAAGGGCGGTCAGATTACACCTAATCTGGTGGACCGCGCCAAGACCTTGATAAAGCGCTATTTTGACGACAAGGGCTTCAAGAATGCAGATGTAATCATCACCCAACGTGATGATCCGGAAAAGAAGAATGAAGTGATTGTCAACATCGACATCGACAAGAAGGAGAAAGTGAAAGTACATCAAATCACCATTGTAGGCAACGAGGCCCTCACGACCAAGAAGCTGAAGCGTGTGATGAAGAAAACAAACGAAAAGGGCAAGCTGCTCAATCTGTTCCGCACCAAGAAATTCATTGAGGACAACTACGAAGCGGACAAACAGCTGATTATCGACAAATACAACGAACTGGGTTATCGTGACGCCATCATCGTGACAGACAGTATCAAGCCCTACGATGACCGCACGGTAGACATCTTCATGCAGATTGAGGAAGGACAGAAATACTATCTCCGCAATGTAACCTGGGTAGGTAACACACTGTATCCTTCCGAACAACTGAACTTCCTCCTCCAGATGAAGAAGGGTGATGTCTACAACCAAAAGTTACTTGAAGAGCGTACAATGACCGATGACGATGCCATCGGTAACCTTTACTACAACAACGGTTATCTGTTCTACAGCCTCGAACCGGTGGAAGTAAACATCGTGGGCGACTCCATCGACCTGGAAATGCGTATCTACGAAGGTCGCCAGGCTACCATCAATAAAGTCAGCATCAACGGTAACGACCGTTTGTATGAAAACGTAGTACGCCGTGAACTCCGTACCCGTCCGGGCGAACTCTTCAGCCGTGAAGACCTGATGCGTTCCATGCGTGAAATCCAGCAGATGGGACACTTCGACCCCGAACAAATCCAGCCCGACATCCAGCCGAGACCGGAAGACGGCACGGTAGACATCGGTTATGACCTTGTATCCAAAGCCAACGACCAGGTAGAGTTCTCCGCCGGTTGGGGACAAACGGGTATTATCGGTAAGTTAAGTCTGAAGTTCACCAACTTCTCTCTGTCCAACCTGCTGCATCCGGGTGAGAACTACCGCGGTATCCTCCCGCAAGGCGATGGTCAGACATTGACCATCAGCGGCCAGACCAATGCCAAATACTATCAGTCATACAGCGTTTCATTCTACGACCCGTGGTTTGGCGGTAAACGCCCGAATGCATTCTCCGTATCGGCTTTCTATTCCCGCCAGACCGACATCAGTAGCCGTTATTACAATTCAGCCTACATGAACAGCTATTACAACAGCTATTATAGCGGTATGTATGGCTACGGTATGTACAACTACGGCAATTACAACAACTACGAGAATTATTACGACCCGGACAAATCTATCCAGATGTATGGTCTTGCAGTGATGTTCGGTAAGCGTTTGAAGTGGCCGGATGACTACTTCCAGTTCACAGCCGAGTTGTCTTACCAACGCTATGTTCTGAGTGACTGGCAGTACTTCCCGGTTACCAACGGTAAGTGTAATAACCTCAGCCTCAACCTGACCTTGTCCCGTAGCTCTATCGACAACCCGATTTATCCGCGCCAAGGTTCCGAGTTCTCGTTGTCTGCACAAATCACAC
This sequence comes from Bacteroides sp. D20, assembly GCF_003436255.1. Taxonomy (NCBI): domain Bacteria; kingdom Pseudomonadati; phylum Bacteroidota; class Bacteroidia; order Bacteroidales; family Bacteroidaceae; genus Bacteroides; species Bacteroides sp. D20. The sequence continues at coordinate 135,039 of NZ_QSOO01000011.1, forward strand.
CGCCTTTCTCTCTGTTCGACGGTACCGATTACAGCAAGTACAGCACCAGCAGCCAGGAAGACATGAACAAGATGCACAAGTGGATTGAATACCACAAGTGGAAATTCAAATCCAAAGTCTACATCCCGTTGATGGACCCGATTACCGTCAAACGTACTCCGGTGCTGATGGGACGTGTAGAATTCGGTTTGCTGGGACACTACAACAAATACAAAAAGTCTCCGTTCGAAACGTTTGACGTGGGTGGTGACGGTATGACCGGCTACTCCAGCTATGCTACAGAAAGTATCGCCCTCCGTGGTTATGAGAACAGCTCATTGACTCCATACGGTTCTGAAGGTTATGCCTATACACGTCTCGGACTGGAATTAAGATATCCTTTGATGCTCGAAACAAGTACCAGTATTTATGCGTTAACGTTTGTGGAAGCCGGTAATGCATGGCATGATGTCAATAAGTTCAACCCGTTCGAATTGAAACGTTCAGCCGGTGTCGGTGTCCGCATCTTCCTCCCGATGATTGGTATGATGGGTATCGACTGGGCTTACGGTTTCGACAAAATAATGGGTTCCTCGCAATATGGCGGCAGCCAGTTCCACTTCATCCTGGGACAGGAATTCTAAGCAATGGACAATTGATAATTGACAATTAATGCAGTATCGTTATGAAGAAGAGTTTATTGATCCTTTTTACGCTGTTTGCAGTAAGTATAACAGCCGGTGCACAGAAGTTCGCCTTGATTGACATGGAATATATCCTGAAAAATATTCCTGCTTACGAACGTGCCAATGAACAACTGGAACAAGCCTCCAGACAATGGCAGAGTGAAGTCGAAAAGATTTCCGAAGAAGCCAAGACTCTGTACAAGAACTATCAGTCTCAGATTGCTTCCCTTTCTGAAACACAGAGAGGCAAAAAGGAAGAAGAGATTGTCGCTAAAGAGAAATCGGCAGCCGAGCTGCGCCGCAAATACTTCGGTCCGGAAGGCGAACTGTATAAAAAACGTGAAAGTCTGATGCAACCCATTCAAGATGAAATATACAATGCTGTAAAGGAAATTGCTACACAGAACGGATATGCGGTAGTTGTAGACCGTGCTTCCGCATCAAGTATCATTTTTGCCTCGCCAAGTATTGACGTCAGCAATGAAGTACTTGCAAAACTGGGATATTCAAATTAATTTCATACATTTGTTTCAGAATATAGACTGCATTCAAGATTAAAAATAAGCTTGCTTATTTTGTATTGCGTTCAGTTTGCGCTATATTTGCCCCCAACGAATAATCATTCAAATAAATAATAAACATTATGCTTAAAAAAATCGCACTACTCGTAGTTATGTTCGCCCTCCCGCTGGGAGCTATGGCGCAAGCTAAATTCGCTCACATGAATTCTCAAGATGTAATCGCTGTTATGCCTGAATTTACCAAAGCCCAAGCTGACTTGGACGCCATGTCTAAAAAATACCAGGATGAAATGCAGCGTACCAACGAAGAATTCCAAAAGAAGTACCAAGAATTCCTGGCACAAGCCGACTCTCTGCCGAAAAACATTGCAGAAAGACGTCAGAAAGAGCTGCAGGATATGGCTCAACGTCAGGAACAGTTCCAACAAGAAGCTTATCAAAGTATGCAGAAAGCACAGCAAGATGCTATGGCTCCCATCTATAAGAAACTGGACGAAGCCATCCAAGCTGTCGGCAAAACTGAAGGTGTTGTCTACATTTTCGACTTAGCCCGTACCCCGATACCATTCGTAGGAGCACAGAGCGTTGATGTAACTGCCAAAGTCAAAACGCAATTGGGCATTAAATAATAGAATTATTTATGATAAAGCAAGCGCGGATAGTTTTATCCGCGCTTATTTTTTATACATTACTGAGAAATTTGAATTATCTTTGCATGGTACATAGCCTTTAGAACGCATGAAACAGACATTACCTTCTGCAGCCGGTCCCATCGGAATATTCGATTCCGGATATGGCGGACTGACCATCCTAAGCAAGATACGGGAAGTCCTTCCCCAATATGACTACATTTACCTGGGCGACAACGCACGTGCGCCTTACGGGACCCGCTCATTCGAGATTGTCTATGAGTTCACCTTGCAGGCAGTCACCAAACTGTTCGAGATGGGATGCCATCTCGTCATCCTGGCATGCAATACAGCTTCGGCAAAAGCCCTGCGCAACATACAAATGAATGATTTGCCCCGCCTCGACCCAATGCGTCGTGTGTTGGGAGTAATCCGCCCAACCGTAGAATGCATAGGGAACATAACCCAAAGCCGCCATGTGGGAGTGCTTGCCACAGCAGGAACCATCAAGTCTGAATCCTATCCGCTGGAAGTGCATAAACTCTTCCCCGACATCAAAGTGAGCGGTGAAGCCTGCCCTCTATGGGTATCCCTCGTAGAAAACAACGAGGCACAAGGTGAGGGTACCGACTACTTCATACGCAAGAACATCGGCAACCTGCTGGCCAAAGACACACAGATAGATACCGTCATTCTAGGCTGCACGCACTTCCCGCTGCTGCTGCCCAAGATACAGCAATACATGCCCGACGGCATCACGACCGTCACCCAAGGGGAACTGGTGGCAGACAGTCTGAAAGACTATCTTCACCGTCATCCGGAAATGGACAAAAAATGTACCAAAGGTGGAAGATGCGTCTACCGCACCACGGAATCGGAGGAGAAATTCACAGAATCGGCTTCTACTTTCCTGAATGAATCGATAAGAGTTGAGAGGATTGAACTATAAATTCGTCAGCATTAAACATTAAAACAAAAACATTTGTTATATTTGTAAGACAGAAACCTCTAAATTCATACCATCATGAAAGAAGAAGACAAAAGCAAACTCGTTGAGGTGTTCACCGGTTCACCGTGGGAAGCAGAACTTGTAAAGAGCCTGCTGGGAAATAGTGATATTGAAGCTGTAACAAAAGACGGAATGGTAGTAAACGTTGTACTGCCTGCCACTGCGGTAGATGTTTCCGTCCTCGTCAATGAAAAGGACTACGAAGCCGCTATGGAAGTAGTCCGCGAATACGAAAAGAGAGAAAATGGAGATTGATTTCAATAGAATTGCTGTCAAGATAGGCAGCAATGTTTTGACACGTCGTGACGGCACTCTCGACGTCACCCGCATGTCCGCTTTGGTGGACCAGATAGCCGAGCTGCACAAGGCCGGCATAGAAATAATACTTGTTTCTTCCGGAGCCGTTGCTTCGGGACGTAGTGAAGTGCACCCCACCAAGAAGTTGGACAGCGTAGACCAGCGCCAGCTCTTTTCCGCTGTAGGGCAGGCCAAACTCATCAACCGCTACTACGAGCTGTTCCGGGAGCATGGCATCCCCGTGGGACAAGTGCTCACAATGAAAGAGAACTTTTCCACCCGCCGCCATTACCTCAACCAGAAAAACTGTATGACCGTAATGCTGGAGAACGGCGTCATTCCCATTGTCAATGAGAACGACACCATCTCCGTGAGTGAACTGATGTTCACCGACAACGATGAGCTGTCCGGCCTGATAGCCTCCATGATGGATGCCCAGGCACTAATCATTCTCAGCAATATAGACGGCATCTACAACGGTTCACCCGCCGACCCGAATTCTCAGGTCATCCGTGAAATAGAACAAGGCAAAGACCTCTCCTCCTACATACAAACTTCCAAATCCAGCTTCGGACGCGGCGGCATGCTGACAAAAACCAACATTGCCCGCAAAGTGGCAGATGAGGGCATCACAGTAATCATAGCCAACGGGAAGCGGGACAACATCCTCGTGAAAATAATGAATAATGAAGAATTAAACTATACCCGTTTCATTCCGTCTCCGGAACCGGTATCGAGCATCAAGAAATGGATTGCGCACAGCGAAGGGTTTGCCAAAGGCGAACTGCACATCAATCATTGTGCCACCGAACTGCTCTTCTCGGACAAAGCAGTAAGCATCCTACCGGTAGGCATCACTGACGTTATAGGCGAGTTCGAGAAGGACGACATCGTACGGATTATCGACTTCGGCGGTAAACCCATCGGTGTGGGAAAAGCCAACTGTGACTCCAGCCAGGCACGGGAAACAATGGGAAAACATGGAAAGAAACCCGTAGTGCACTACGACTACCTATATATAGAATAGGCCACAGACGGATACTATCCACGATATTCATACTTGCATATTTATCACTCTATACTCAGTAAGAAAATGAACTTAAACAAAACTTTTGTCGCCGTACAAGATGCCAGCCGTAACATGCTAGCGTTGAGCGACAAAGAAATCAACCAAATATTACTGGCTGTTGCAGACGCTGCCATAAACAAAACAGACTTCATTCTGAGTGAAAACCAGAAGGATTTGGAGCGTATGCCTTCTACCGACCCTAAATACGACCGCCTAAAACTGACAAAAAGCCGTTTGCAGGACATCGCTGCGGACATCCGCAACGTAGCCGCCCTCCCTTCTCCTTTGGGAAAAGTCCTTAAAGAGAACGTATTACCCAACGGATTGAAGATAAAAAGGGTCAGTGTACCTTTCGGTGTCATAGGCATTATCTACGAAGCCCGTCCCAACGTCAGTTTCGATGTATTCTCACTCTGCCTTAAAAGCGGCAATGCCTGTATTCTGAAAGGCGGAAGCGATGCAGACTATTCCAACCGTGCCATAATCAGCGTGATACACGAGGTACTGGAGCATTTCAACGTAGATACACATATCGTGGAGCTGCTTCCTGCCGACAGAGAGGCGACTGCCGAACTACTGCATGCCAACGATTATGTAGATTTGATAATTCCGCGCGGCAGCAGCAGCCTGATAAACTTCGTACGCCAGAATGCCACAGTACCGGTTATAGAGACAGGTGCCGGCGTATGCCATACGTTCTTCGACCGCTATGGCGATATAAGCATAGGTCCATCTATCATTGCCAATGCAAAGACACGCCGGGTCAGTGTATGCAACGCTTTGGATTGCCTGATTATCGAAGCCGACAGCCTGGCTAATTTGCCCGACCTATGCCTGCCGCTGCAATCAAGCAATGTAGAGATATTTGCCGATGAACCCGCCTACCACAGTCTGCGTGACAAATATCCCGTCGAGCTGTTGAGACTTGCCACTGAAGACTGCTACGGCAGAGAGTTCCTGGACTACAAGATGGCCATTAAAACCGTGAATTCTTTCCAGGAAGCATTGGCACATATCCGGAAGTACGGTTCCAAACATAGCGAATGCATCATTACGGACGACAAGACACGTGCCGAATGGTTCTGCCGGGAAGTGGACGCCGCTTGCGTATACGTCAATGCACCGACCTCTTTCACCGACGGCGCACAATTCGGACTCGGTGCCGAGATTGGCATCAGCACCCAGAAGCTACACGCCCGCGGTCCGATGGCTCTGGAAGAAATCACCACATACAAATGGATTATCGAAGGTTCCGGACAGACCAGACCTTGACAGCCGAATAACAAAGATATAGATACACTAAAAAGACTGTAAATATGAAGAACTTTACTTGCGTGCAGGACATCGGTAACCTGAAGTCTGCACTGGACGAAGCATTCGAGATTAAAAAAGACCGTTTCAAATATGTGGAACTGGGACGTAACAAAACGCTGATGATGATTTTCTTCAACTCCAGCCTGCGTACCCGCCTCAGTACACAGAAGGCTGCATTGAATCTGGGCATGAACGTAATTGTACTGGACATCAACCAGGGAGCCTGGAAACTGGAGACAGAGCGTGGTGTCATCATGGACGGTGACAAACCGGAACACTTACTGGAAGCCATTCCCGTGATGGGCTGCTATTGCGACGTCATCGGCGTACGTTCTTTTGCACGCTTCGAAAATAAGGAAGACGATTACAACGAAGTGATACTGGAGCAGTTCATCAAGCATTCCGGCCGGCCGGTATTCTCCATGGAGGCTGCCACACGCCATCCGCTGCAGAGTTTTGCCGACCTGATAACCATTGAGGAATATAAGAAGACGGCACGCCCCAAAGTAGTGATGACATGGGCTCCACATCCGCGTCCATTGCCCCAGGCTGTCCCCAACTCCTTTGCCGAATGGATGAATGCAACTGATTATGACTTTGTGATTACACATCCCGAAGGTTATGAACTCGACCCCAAGTTCGTAGGAAATGCCCGCGTAGAATATGACCAGATGAAAGCTTTTGAAGGAGCCGATTTTGTCTATGCCAAGAACTGGGCGGCCTATACAGGCGACAACTACGGACAAATATTGAGCAAAGACCGCACCTGGACAGTAGGCGAGCGCCAGATGGCCGTTACCAACAATGCCTACTTCATGCACTGCCTGCCGGTTCGACGCAACATGATTGTGACGGATGATGTGATAGAAAGCCCGCAGTCCATCGTAATCCCCGAAGCGGCCAACCGGGAGATTTCAGCAACAGTGGTGCTAAAGAGACTGCTTGAAAGCCTCTAACCAGAGGACAAGACTACTTTATTCTTTTTAGGCGCGGATTACGCGGAAAACGCGGATTCTTTTCTTAAATTTTTTCCGTGGAATCCGCGTAATCCTCGCCTAAAAAGAAATTATAGCAAATGCATTTCAGCTACACCGCTATTACTTTTCCACTTCTTTGCCCGCTTCTTCCCAACCGATGAAACCTTTGTCAAGGTCATAGATTATATATCCTTTTTTGCTCAGTATGGCAGCGGCCTTTTTACTACGCTTACCACTACGACAATATACTGCAACCGGTTTGTCCTTCTGCAGAGTGGAGTCGGCCATCGTTTCAAACGACTCATCCAATACATTGATATTGATACTGTGGGGCACGTGTCCTTCCGAGTATTCGGCAACAGTACGCACATCCAGAAGCTGCACCTCCGGATTGGCTATCAATGTGGAAAAGTCATCTACCGAAACAGACTTGAACTGTCCCTCCTTCTGCTGGCAGGAAAAGAGGGTGGTAAAAACGAGGCAAAAACCCGCGAACAATGTCTTCATCGAATATTTCATTTTAGTCAGGGTTATAAACAAAATCGTAAGTCTTGATGTCACCGGAATAAGTGTGCACACTGAAATGAACCATAACCTTCTGTATACCCTCTGCCGCATACTGCCGCAAAGGTACGGAAGCGTAGGCACGCCTGGTATAAGACACCACCTCCTCCTTTGCGTCATGATACAGCGTCAGATATACTTCACTACACCCGGTAGCAGTATCCACAATCACTTCATCCTCAACAAAATGGAACTTATGTTCACCATTCTCCTTGACTATCAGTGTCATATTGAGATAGTCGAGTCCCATCCAGATACCCAGCACATCAGTAGGGTCTGTCTTGACGCCCTCCTCGAACTTGTCGGCCGTTTGGGGAGCGACAGAAAGAACACCGCTCAAGGCATACAGCACCGCACCGGCAGTTCCATCGGCAGTTACCTCCGAAGCATAATTACTGATGACACGTACCAAAGCGTTTGCCTCTATGTTCGTCTTTGTCTTGTCCTCCACTACCGGCAAGGTTTCCCCTTCATCTGTCACAACAGACCGCAGATAGCCGTCAGCCCCCGAAAAGGCAGTCAAGAATTCCAACTTCACGGAAGGATAATGATAATCATCATCGCCACAACCAGCCAACAGACAGGCCAACAAAGGCAAAAGCCACCAATCACAGTACTTCTTCATGTATTCATTCTTTTATAGCCGCCAGATAATTCTTCAACGGGTTGGCATACATCAGCAGCATTTTTCCGCGCAGAAAGTCCACGTCCTTATTAGGAATGGAGATACGCTCCAACTGTTGTTCTATATAGGCCGTGAAACGCTGCTTATCCTCGGCAGTGTAATGGTCGGAAAAATCCTCCTTCCCCTCGAGAAGGTCGTGTGCCACATAATTATTGGGATACATCCGGTAGCTGGCATGAATACGTTTGTCTATCAGTGCAGACATGCGTGCAAAGAGTTCGGGCTTCGGAAGTGAACGGTCCATCTTCGCCAATTCATCATTCATGCAGGCACCCGTCTGGAAATGTACCCGCCCTTTATAGCCGAACAGTCCGGTCTGCATATTCAGCAAGTCGTCAGCCGTCGTTTTCTTATAGCCTTCAATGTCCCGTTTCAGTTGGAACTCCTGCGCTTTCAGGAAGTCGCAAGGGTCGTATTCATAGGAAATGGCAAGCGGAGCTATATTCATTTCCATTAAGCGGTCAATGACGTCGCCTTCACCGCCTATTGCCAGCATCTTCAGCACACTGTCCTGCGTGCGGTCGTTGGAATCCTTGGCACGCCCTTCACGTTGTGCAATCCAGATAGACTGTTTCTTCTCACTGATGGTATAATGCATATAGCGGGACATGCGTGCGGAAGCCTCCAGCATCTGGCGCATGGTCAACGCACGCAGCACGATGAAGGACTTGTTGACACGCACGAATTTCTTAATCCACGGATAGACAAGCAGGTTGTCGCCAATGGCTATCTCTACCGTATCCATACCCTGGTCTACCAAAAGAATGGACAAGAAACCGGAATCGAGAATAATGTCGCGATGATTGGAGATATAGGTATACGCCGCCGACTTGTCTGCCGGCAACGCGGTATGGTCCAAAGTCAATCCATCCGTAGCCTCCTTCGCCAATTTCCACAGAAGCCCATAGCAGAAGGTCTTCTGAAATTCCAGCTTGGTTTTACACGCGCGCATTTTCTGCGACCAGACTTCAAAAGGTACACCAGGCATCACAGTATCCACTGCCTGCCGGAACGCCGCATCGGCAATCAGTTCCTCATAGACTTGAGGAAGTTCCTCATCATGATAAGGACGGATTTCATCAAATTCCACGTTCGCATTCATAATGAATAATGATTAATCCTTAAACTTGTTTTCTATAATATCTGTCATTACATCCTTCATCTCCATTCCGGCAGCACGAACCTGCTGGGGAATAAAGCTGGTGGCAGTCATTCCGGGGGTGGTATTCACCTCCAGCAGATTGATTTTTTCCCCTTCGGTAATGATATAGTCCACACGGATAATGCCGTAGGCCCCGAGTATATCATAAATGGCAGAAGTCAGCGTCTGCACCCGGCGGGTCAAATCGTCCGAGATGCGGGCGGGAGTAATCTCGTCAGACGCACCATTATACTTAGCTTCATAATCGAAGTACTCGTTGTAGCTCACCACCTCCGTAATGGGGAACACTACGGACTTGTCTTTTGTTTTGTAACAGCCGCAGGTAATCTCGGTTCCGTCCATAAAGGCCTCCACCAGTACTTCCTGCGCTTCCGCAAATGCCTTGGCTATGGCAGGTTGTATCTGCTCTTTCGCCGTCACCTTGGTCACGCCGAAGCTGGAACCTCCCAAGCTGGGCTTAATGAAGCAAGGCAGACCGATTTTCTCCATCACATCTTCATCCGTCACCGACTGTCCGCCGCGCAGCAACAACGATTCGGCAATGCGCACACCGAAACCTTTCAGATACTGGTTGCAGGCAAACTTATCGTACGTGAGCGACGCTGCCAGTACTCCGCAACACGAATAAGGGATGTGGAGCATATCAAAATAGCCCTGCAGACGGCCGTCCTCACCCGGAGTTCCGTGGATGGTGATATAGGCAAAGTCGAATGTCACTTTCTCGCCATCCAGCACGAAGCTGAAGTCATTGCGGTCTACCGGAGCCTTAGCGCCGTCGGGCAGCTGTACATGCCAGTCCAGTCCGTGCATTTCTACAATATATAAGGTATACTTCTCCTTGTCGATGAAGGAGTAAATCCCCTGTGCACTACGCAGGGAGACGTGGAATTCGGAGGTATCTCCTCCGGCTACAATAGCAATCGTGCGTTTCATTCTAATTCTCTGTTACTGATATAGCCTCTCCATTTGTCTATCAGCCGGGTCATGTCATCGGGCAATTCCGAAGTGAAGTACATTTCTTCTCCGGTGACGGGATGCACAAACCCCAGCGTCATGGCATGCAATGCCTGCCGCGGACAAGTGTCGAAGCAGTTGTTTACAAATTGTTTGTATTTAGCGAAGTGGGTTCCTTTCAGGATTTCGTGTCCACCGTAACGTTCGTCGTTGAAAAGTATGTGTCCGATGTGCTTCATGTGCACACGGATTTGATGGGTGCGTCCCGTTTCAAGGATACATTCCACCAGTGTGACGTATCCCAAACGTTCGAGCACCCGGTAATGGGTGACGGCATGCTTTCCCTGGTCGTCGGGGAGGACGGTCATCTGCATGCGGTCTCTGGGATTACGACCGATATTGCCGACAACGGTCCCTTCATCCTGCTCCACATTTCCCCAGACCAGCGCCCGGTAACGGCGTTTTGTCGTCTTGTTGAAGAACTGGTTGCCGAGATTCGTCTTGGCATCCGGAGTCTTGGCTATCACCAGCAGGCCGGAGGTGTCCTTGTCGATGCGGTGCACCAGTCCCACATGCGGGTCATTGGCATCATAATCGGGATTATCCTTCATATGCCAGGCTATGGCGTTGACAAGCGTACCGTGATAGTTGCCATGACCGGGGTGCACCACCAGACCGGCAGGTTTGTTCACTACCATCAGATACTTGTCCTCATATACTATATCAAGGGGGATGTCTTCGGGGATGACTTCATTCTCATAGCGTGGACGGTCCATCATCACAGTGATTACATCCATCGGCTTCACCTTATAGCTGCTTTTCACAGCCTTGCCGTTCGCCATCACGAAGCCTGCATCGGCAGCCTTCTGGATGCGATTACGCGAGGAGTTCGTCAAGCGGTCGAACAGATACTTGTCCACCCGCACCATCTCCTGCCCCTTGTCCACCACCACACGGAAGTGTTCATAGAGTTGCGCCTCGTCACCCACCGGCTCTACGTCGTCCAGCTCATCATTATCTATATCATCCGGCAATTCTTCTATCATCACGGCATTTACAATTTGACTATTTACAATTTACGATTGGAGTCAGATGTTTATCAGAACCAGGACTCATCTGCCGCGGAGTCTTCGGACAACACGGGTTCAACGGTACCTCCCACGGCATCCACTCCCAGGGAGTCTGCCTTCAAGGCGCCTCCATCTCCCACCATCAGCGTCAGCACTGCGCCGGTGGGCACTTTCTCGCCGATGGAAAGCTGACGTCCCTTATACTTCACGCCATACACCCAGTCCTTCTCACCCGGAATATACTGTATCTCGGCCAGCTTGAAGCCCGAAGCCAGAATACGCGCTTCCGCCTGCCGCAGCGAACTGTTGTCCGCCACATCGGGCACTATGTGCAGAGGGACTTCAATCGTATTGATTGTAAGATAGATGGTACGTCCTTCCTTTACCTTTTGTCCGGCTGCCGGATTATATTCGAGGATGCAGCCGGCAGGAAGAGTCTTGACATAACTGGAATCCGAAACGATGCAGACCAAGCCGCGGTTACGGAACATTTTCTCGGCTTCCTCCACTCCCATGCCCTTCACATCGGGCACTATCACAGCCTCGCCGTGGCGGGTATATATATCCAGTCCTTTCAGCACTCCGAACAGCAATCCCACTACCACAACGGCCATCGCAAGGATGTTCGCCCAGAAGAACCGGTTCTGCCGGAAAGAGAAAAAATCTTTTATTGTCATAATCGATAATGCATTATTTGGGACAAAGATACAATTTTCACCACATAGTACACGGAGTTGGCAATAGTTTTTTCCGGAGAAGCGGGCACAATACATAAGAAAAGCTGCAAAAGACCAGAATCAGTCTTTTGCAGCTCCCTTATTTCTTTAATACGAACGAGAACGACTATTATGCCTTTACTCCGTTGTATTCGTCAGAAACAGTCAGTTTCTTTCTGCCTTTAGCACGACGTGCTGCCAATACTCTGCGGCCGTTTGCTGTAGCCATTCTCTCACGGAAACCGTGTTTGTTCTTTCTCTTTCTGTTCGAGGGTTGAAATGTTCTTTTCATTACTGTATCTTGTTTTATGTTATTATTCTCACGAATTCGGGCTGCAAAAATAGATACTTTTTTCAAATAAACCAAGAGATAACTCATTTTCTCTCAAAAGTTTTTGTGTTTTTTACCGATTTCCATTACTTTTGCACTCGCAAACCAGCACTAACGAAGTAAATACCAATATAATAATATTAAAGACTATAAGTATGATTAATGCCCAAGACATTAAAATCGGAACTTGCATCCGTATGGACGGCAAGCTGTATTTCTGTATCGACTTCCTGCATGTAAAGCCGGGAAAAGGTAATACTTTCATGCGCACCAAGCTGAAAGACGTGGTGAACGGTTACGTTCTGGAACGCCGTTTCAACATCGGTGAGAAACTGGAAGACGTACGTGTAGAACGTCGTCCCCACCAATACCTCTATCATGACGGTGACAACTACCAATTCATGAACCAGGAGACTTTTGACCAAATTCCCATCGCCCACGACCTCATCAACGGTGTTGACTTCCTGCTCGAAGGAATGATAGTAGACGTGGTATCAGACGCTTCTACAGAAACCGTACTCTATGCTGATGTGCCCATCAAGGTTCAGCAGAAGATTACCTATACGGAACCGGGACTGAAAGGCGACACAGCCACCAACACGCTGAAGCCCGCCACAGTAGAATCCGGCGCCACAGTCCGCGTCCCCTTGTTCATCAACGAAGGCGAGACTATCGAAATCGATACGCGCGACGGTTCTTACGTAAGCCGCGTAAAAGCATAAGCCCTTTTGGAAATCAGGCAAATGCCCTTTTCATATCATCCCCGGTGCTCCACTTGGCATCCGGGGATTTTTCTTTCCATTTATTCATCTGCAAAGCTTAAATGATATATCTTTGCGGAGATAACCAAAACATAGAGCCATACCCATGAGATACTCCGTCATCATCCCCGTATACAACCGCCCCGATGAGGTAGACGAACTGCTGCAAAGCCTGACGCGGCAAAGTTTCAAGGATTTTGAAGTGATTGTGGTGGAGGACGGCTCCTCCATCCCCTGCAAGCCGGTCACAGAGAAGTATCAGGAACTATTGGACGTGCATTACTATGACAAGCCCAACTCCGGCCCCGGGCAGACCCGTAACTACGGGGCGGAACGAAGCAAGGGCGAATACCTGATAATACTGGATTCGGACTGCATCCTGCCCGAAGGTTATTTCCTTGCTGTGGAAGAAGAGCTGCAGCACGAAGCCGCCGATGCCTTCGGAGGCCCCGACCGCGCGCACGAATCATTCACAGACATACAGAAAGCCATCAACTACTCCATGACCTCCTTCTTCACCACCGGCGGTATCCGTGGGGGGAAGAAGAAGATGGACAAGTTCTATCCGCGCAGCTTCAACATGGGTGTGCGGCGGGAAGTGTACCAAGCCCTGGGCGGATTCTCGCGGATGCGCTTCGGGGAGGACATCGACTTCAGCATCCGAATCTTCAAGGGAGGATATACATGCCGGCTGTTCCCCGGTGCCTGGGTATACCATAAGCGCCGGACAGACTTCCGGAAGTTCTTCAAGCAGGTACACAATTCCGGGATTGCCCGCATCAATCTGTACAAGAAGTATCCGGAATCACTGAAGCTCGTCCACCTGCTGCCGGCCGCATTTACCCTGGGAGTGGCCATATTCCTGCTGGGAACGCCCTTCTGCCCGTACAGCCTGCTGCCCATCGCTCTTTATGCGCTTCTGGTATGCATGGACTCCACTATCCGGAACCGTAGCCTCAGCATCGGGCTCTACTCCGTCGCCGCCTCCTTCATCCAGCTCATCGGATACGGGACGGGGTTCCTGCGCGCCTGGTGGAACCGCTGCATACTTGGCAAGGACGAGTTCGAGGCGTTCAAAAAGAACTTTTACAAATAAGGAGGATTAGGGGTTAAGGATTAGGGATGATATGGAGAAACTGAATATCAACCAGTGGGCTGCAGAGGACCGCCCGCGGGAAAAGATGATGCAGAAAGGGGCGGAAGCCTTGAGCGATGCCGAACTGCTAGCCATCCTCATCGGCTCCGGCAATACGGAAGAAACCGCCGTGACACTGATGCAGCGCATACTCGCCGCCTGCGGCAACGACCTCAACCGCCTGGGCAAATGGGAGGTGCGGGACTTCTCCCGATTCAAAGGCATGGGCCCCGCCAAAAGCATCACCGTCATGGCATCCCTGGAACTGGGCAAACGCCGCAAGCTGCAGGAACGCTCCGGACGTACCGCCATCCGCTCTTCCGCCGACATCTACGAGCTGTTCCATCCCCTGCTCTGCGACCTTGCCACAGAAGAATTCTGGGTACTGCTTATGAACCACGCCGCCAAAGTGATAGACAAGGTACGCATCAGCCGCGGCGGCATCGACCAGACTACCGCCGACGTGCGCAGCATCCTGCGCGAAGCCCTGCTGCAACGCGCCACACAGATAGCCCTTATCCACAACCATCCCTCCGGCAACCCGCACCCCAGCAACGACGACCAGCGGCTGACGGAACTCGTGAGGAAAGCCGCCCAAACCATGAACATACACCTGACCGACCACGTCATCGTCACGGACGGAAGCCATTACAGCTTCAACGACGAAGGATTGCTATAAATAATCCAAGTTACGGACATACTATACGAAAGACAAAAGCGGTCATAACACTAACTATCAGCATATTGTATTTACCTGCTATTTACCAGCTAATGTAAAAGCCGTTACCGCGGTATGTAAAAGCCGTTACCCTATATTGTAACGCCCTTTACCCCATATTGTAAAGACCTTTACCGCCTATTGTAAAAGGAGTTTCCCCAGGGGTAAAGGGAGTTCCCCCAGCGGGTGAAGCGTGTTTCCCCACCGTCAAACTGTCTTTTCCTGATTTAGCTAGACGCTTTTTCTTTTTATAACCGATATCAGTA
>NZ_QSOO01000012.1:0-146248 GCF_003436255.1 Bacteroides sp. D20
TTAGCAAAGTTAATACTTTATTCCTTGCTGACACAGTTTAATTTACATCCTCGTTTTAAATTCTTCTGTGCTATCTTTAAACTCTTATGGAACATACTGCTTAACAAATATTTCAGATATATACCACGAGGCAGAAAAAATTAAATTCTTTGATTCAAAAGAAGATGCGGAAAGCTACATTCTACAAAATAAACTTTCCCCAGTCACCATATTGGAAATTTTCATATAATAGTAAAGCCGGATTCCTCCGGCTTTAACTTTACTTTACCCATTAGCATTTCCCATATAAGTCTTACGAGAAACCTGCTTATTCCAACTCGTTCCATTCTTGTTGAAATTTCCCAAGTACCGCCCTGTAATCCGATTCACAAGATTATTAGGATTACTTGCATCACTTCCATAACGTCTTTCTGCGATTCTATTCGCTTGTCGGGCTATTTCCCAACCTGATTTAGTTTTTCTTCTTTTGATTCAGCTTTTAATTTCAAAAAGTTAAACAATATAATTTCGCCATATCTATTTCTTTTTCCTACGATTAGCCAATTCCTTACCACTGATTCTATTCACCTTCTGACCACCATATACTGCGTGTAATTTATCCCGTTGCATCATCAGCAGATTCCGATAAGGGATAATCTCAAACACTTCTGTATAACTCAGATGCAGCGTGTCAATCAAATGGGCTATCTGCCCGAAGAACGTTGTGTTTCCTACTGTTTCGGTCTTGCTGCCAGCATCGACACGTTCCTCATCGAGCTGACACACTGAAAAGCCGAAATATCCATCATGGAAAAACACACTTCCAAAGCATTCCTAACTTCTTCAAAAGTCCCGTTCTCCAAATTATCAGCCAGTTCCTCACTGCCACAGATGAAACAAGAAATGCCTTTCAGCATATCTTCAGTAGCTTCAGGAAGCTCTTTAATAGCTTCCATGACATTATCTCCAGTCATGCCGATATTGGAAAAATGATGAATGGCACGACAGATAATTTTAATTGTAGGAGGTTTAATGGTATAAACCATCCCTCCTATCTCCACATTCATGAAATCCAGCCCTAACAAAGCATCAGAAACCGTTTTTGCTGCTTGATTCATATTCTTAAACTAAAAGGGGGAATGGTATATATCCATCCCCCGGTTATCACTCTTGTGCTTTTACCAATGTTATCTCTTTTTTAAGAGTGGTATCAACTTCAGAAGGAGTGGTTTTAATATCTCCTGACTGAGTGACGTACCCCACTTTCGACACTTCATAGTGAACGGTAGCCCCAGCATTCACCTGCTTTGACTTGACCGTTGCACCGTCCAGCTTTACGGTCGCATCGGAAGGAGTAGGTACAATGGTTACTGTAGTTCATGCCTGCAAAGCTTTAATCTGCCCCTCTTCGTAGTTATACTCAGAAGAAACGCCTTCAATTCCCGGTTCCTGCACCAAGCCTTTTACAGCGATTGCAATTGCCTTATCCGTATTGGCTTCACGGGAAACAATACGGCATTTTGGGAAGATGAACCAGACATCATCATCGGTCAGACAGAACAATGCTTTGTTGATAATAACTTTATCCAAAGCACGCTTCCAACCCACATCTTTAGATGTTGCCTGAATAACATCGCCACCCATGAACGCTTTCTTTGTCTTCCAGTCATATTGTCCGATAGAGAAAGTTGGTGACACTTCTCCCGGCACATCATCGTAACGGTAATTCTTTCCCGTTAATTGGTTCTTGTACCCAGTGACGGAGGCTTCCGTCTCCTCAATCTGCCACGTTTCCCCGTGTACATTCAAGACCTCATCTTTGGCAGCGATGGCTGCTTGAATCAAAGTTTTTGCAATTTCGGGGGTAATGTCTGCCGTTACCTTATCAATGTCGGCAAACAAGATTCTTTTAATTCCTACTGCTGAAATCATAATCTTATAGTTTTACATTTAATACTTCAAATAAAATTCTCACATTCACATAATGACATTTCAAAGCTGTGTCCGCTTCCGTACCAATTGATTCAATAGAGTAACGATAGGTTGTACTGTCATAGGTGCTTACTACATCATCAAGCAGCTTGCCAGCCTTTCTTTCAAGTTCGTTAAGCCGGATTGTGTTCGCTTCATTCTCGCTTAAATTGGGTACACATAGATTCACTTCTGCGAAAGACTTCTTCCAATACTTTCCCGGCTGTTGTTTCTTTGTGTGGATAACGATTCTTTCAGAGGCCAATTCACCCGTCAGCGTTTCTCCTGCTGGCACTATGCATATCTCGAAAGCCTTGCAATCCCGGTAGAGGATGTTTCCTATGTCGGTGGTTACTATCATACTATCAAATATTGGACGTTTTCGTCATATTCGAGAAATACGTGACAAACCAAATCTCCAAGTTGAACCGTTCCGGCAAATCTTTTTCCAGCCAAATCTGCATCTGATACGTGTTGCCCCGTTCCGTACATATAAATATCCACAAAGCACAATTCTTTCTGATATTCATCTACGATAGCCCACAAGCAAACAGTACCTCGTTGTACTTGAACAGACAATATCCTCGCCCCGATAGGCAGACATAGTTTTGAATGGTCTGCAACAATCAATTCATACTTGAATATTCTTTTCATTTTTCAAATTCTTCTTTTAATCGTTTCTCCGCATATAAAGCAGCACTACTCAAAACATCATACCCTTTAGATTCTACGAATGAAGCGTATTCCGCTTCGTTTTTCAGCGTCAAACCGTCTTTATCGACATCGTAATCATTGGACGTTCTCAAAGTGAGTGTATGGTCTTGATAATCGCCATTTTCCTCTGCGTACTTCACGGCTTCATCGCCTACATCAATCATCTTCTTTTCGACCTCCCATTCTCCTTCATCGAAAAAGGAGTCGACATCTGAGAAATCGAAATCTACATCCATAATTCCGAGTAGTTAAAGTAGTTTGTACTCTTTATCGTGTAGACTTCGCCTTGACCTCTTACGCCATCACCATCCATGCAACGTACTTCATCACCAGCCTTGACAGTAATTCTCTTCTCACACACCACATGATAATTCGGACGATACACAGAGCCGTTATCAGATGAAAACTCTTTGGTAGTGTTATCATCACAACGGCACTTGCATACCTCCTGCCAGTATTCACCACCTGTTCCAGGAATAGGTCTGCCAAACTCATCCTTATCCATCGGGGTGATAACTTTTACCTGCAATATGTGTGGAGCGAATATCATAAAAAAGTCACTTTAGGTTTGTTACTCAGTTCGTCTTTCAAGCCGTACTGCTTACACAGCCATGAGTACAATTTCATTAGGCTATCAACATAATTAGACCAAGACACAGAAAATCCGCTTTCGCTGACCGAAGATGGATTTTGTATCATCCACGGAATTTGCTTTGCACAAGCGACCTCTAATCTTGCCCGATTTTCCTCGGCAAAAGGTTCTTCACCATCCAATCCCGTTCTTGAAAGTATATTTTCAACTACAAGATTAGACGGGGTGTTCTTATCAAATACGCTTAATACAAACTCCTTGTTACTCATGGCTGATATCATTCAATATGGTGTAATCAGTTTACTATATGCGGTATAGCTATAATGCGTACAATGTTTAGATTTATAGATGTATCTGAACGGACATTTGGGAACATTAATTCGTATCCCTTGAATAGCCGCTTCCTCTTTCATCGAACACATCATAGCCGGGTTATTTGCAACCAAGAAGACGGGAGGTGTCATGGTCAGTACAACACAATCAGCCGGAGCCGTTTCCAAAGTGATAAACTGAATATCCGGCAGACCAACATCAACCGATGGATTCACGTATTCACGCTTAGGAGATTCCACACTTGATGCCTGCACGCTCAACGAAACCAAAGACATCATTAAAAAGCCACACATGGCAAAAATAAAATTCTTCATTCCTTTTCTGATTTATAAAATTAGACAATGGAAGGGTAGAAGCACTACCCTATCCTTTTACTCGATACCTAATGCTTCTTTCAGTTTGGCTGTTGATTCTTCATCTAGTTCTGCAACCTTAGCCAAAAGAGTTTCCTCTTTCATGTTGCCGGAAGCCTGCGCACCGATAGACCTCAAAGCGTCAACCAAAGTCTTCTTCTCAAACTCCTTTTCAAAGAGGGAGATTTTCACCTCCTTCTTTTCTTCAGGGGCTTTCACTTCGGGATTTTTTGCCTCAATCCGTTCAGCAAGTCTGCGGCTTTCCATATCCAGCACACGGGCTTCCTCACCGACTTCAATCACTTCACCGGGAGTATAATACTTTCCGGTGAACTTGTCGCGGAAAACTGATATAACCTTTACTTTCATATCCTACCTCCTTATGCTGATTGGATGGATGCAATTTCGCTCAGGTCGAAATTGGTAATCAAGTCCGGGTTGGAAATCTGCGGAATCCACTCGGCCGTATATTCCATGTAGCGACCGTTTTTGTCACGGTAGTTAGAGATAAGCATCTGCCCCTCTGACGGGATATAAGTACGTCCTTGTACCGGGTCTGTCGCTTCATATGGGGTATGATGGCGCATATAACCGATTTGGTCAGAAGGCAACAGAGTAATACGGTTATCCGCGTAAATCTGCACATTCTTTCCCGTCTGGTCTTTCACGTAGTCTTCCTTGATTTCGATGCGAGGCAGACCGATGCCGGTGAACACTTCGGAAGCCAAAGAAGAGGAAACCAATCCCGTACTCAACTTCATTTCGTTGCTGCCGAGAATCATCTTGTACTGCTCACCAAATTCAGATGAACCAAGAATAAGTTTGTTGAAAGATGCACGGGTCATTATCATCTTGGCATAAACGCCATAGTCCGGTGCCAAGGAATGAAGTTTCTCTCTCAAATAAGAGATAAACATATTCTTTCCGTCCACAACCACATCTCCACTTTTCGGCTTGATAAAATTGAACGGAAGGGTAATCTCCAGCAGTTTATTATTGGTCTGACCGGAAGTGATTGCAGCGTCTTTGTTGTAAACGGTGGCTTCACCAAGCATCAACAGCGCACCGACAATAATATCCATACGCTTGTGGGCGGCAAGGGTAATCTGACGGTAGTCGTCTGCCAGGAAGTTTACAATCTCTTCCATTGCAGCCTTTTGGTCGGCTGGCTTAGCTGCATTGAACTTGTCAATCAAATCCTGCAATTCGGAAAGACGGTCAATAGACATCTGATAAGCATCACCCAAATAGGCAATCTCACCATATCCGGAACCGATGTTCCGACGCTCACGGATGGGTTTCTCTCCAAAACGTGAATTGATAGAGCCGGCCATAACTCCGGTTACAGAACCGATATAATCCTTGAACACACGAGTAGTCACTCTGCGGAAAGTAAGATACTGCTGCCAATAGATTGTGTCCTTGCGTGTCTGGTTCACACGTCTGATGATAGCGGAAACAATGTTCGCATCATCGAATAATGTTTGAATCGTTAAAAACATATCCTACCTCCTTACTCGTTAAATTCAAACCATCCCTTCATGTTGGCTTTATCGTTCTCGGAGAACGGTATAACCAATTTTGAGGGTTCAATTTCTGCGGCTGTACGAAGCAATGAAACCAATGTGACTCCGTCCTCAACCTTTGTACGGTTAAACAGAGCCGAATTAGCTACATGCTTTTGTTTTAAACCATCAACTGCAACCGCATTGAATAATACAGCATCTTTGGCGATATTCTCACCAAAAGCAGCCTTGATTGTCAAGACATCATAATTTGCATTTGTCTTGTCGATAGCCGAAACTTCCGCGCCTTTCGTACCGCTTCCGAGAAACATGCCAACGTATGCAAGGGAGTTCTTTTCTACCTTGATAGATAACGCCGTGTCACCGGTTGCGTATGCTTCTACTACTCTCACATTGATTACCGTGTATGCGAACTTATTTTTCAAGTCCGCACAAATCGGTGTAAATCCGGGAAGAAAACTTCCCACTACCAGGTTCTGCGTGTCGAGTTTGAACGGGCCACGTCTACGAATACCGGTCTGGACATCGTAGCGTTCCTCTTGCTCAACGGGCGGAACCAAATCGTACTTAAATCCTGCTGACATAATTAATTCTTGTTTTGTTCAACAATAGTTTTCGTTCCCTCGTCAATCATCTTAGCGATAGATTCAGATTCTTTCTCAATCTTCTTTTCCGCTGATTCGGGAGGGGTTACGCCCTTGAAGCCGTCATTTGCGAACTCCTGCTTCAAGTCCTTGAAATATGCGTCCAAGTCCTCATCGTCCTTGATGGCGCATCGTTTGGCGTAGTTTTCGGGAATACCATACTCCTTTGCCTTTGCCATAATCTGCTCCTGCCGGGTAGCTTGTAACTTCTCTGTCTCGAATTGAGCGAGCTTATCAGAAAGAGGTTTAACGGCTGCACTCACTGCGTTAGCAATAATAGCCGCCATGTCGTCCGTCTTATCTTCCAGCTTCGGATTAGGGTTCTCA
Organism: Bacteroides sp. D20; assembly: GCF_003436255.1. Classification (NCBI taxonomy): domain Bacteria; kingdom Pseudomonadati; phylum Bacteroidota; class Bacteroidia; order Bacteroidales; family Bacteroidaceae; genus Bacteroides; species Bacteroides sp. D20. The sequence continues at coordinate 6,440 of NZ_QSOO01000012.1, forward strand.
ATTGGCTTACCGTCTTTAAGGTTATGTTTCTTCTCGTAGTTGGAAACTGCGGTCTTGGAAGCATCCCCGGCACGGAAATCACCATAGGAATTTAGCACGTCCGAGAAGCTGATACCCTCAACAATGGAGTTTACCTTTGTCTCGTCCGTTACACCCTCTGCCTTCTTAGTGGCAATTCGGGTTAAGATAGCAGTGTCCACCCCAGCGAATTTCTGTTGCAGCCCTGCCAAAATTTGTTCTAAGATTGTCATACCGTATGAATTTGATTTATAAATTTCTACGGTAAATTTCGTTATTAATAAAGAAGGTGAGAAATAATCAGATAGGTGATACACGACAATGAAACGATTGTCGTAAAATGGTATAAAAAAGGCGTGAAACCGAATGGAATCACGCCTAAATATTCTTCTTATGAACTAATCAGAAACCCAACATCGCGGCTGGAGGTATATTCAGCACTCGACATAGCAACCTCGCAATTTTGAGGGTCGGTTCCGAACGTCCGGAGATATAGTCATTCACTCTTGAAGGACTTATTCCAATCTCACCAGCAAGTTGCTTTTGACTCATCCCTTTCTCTTCAAGGAATAGCTCTATCAATTCCGCAACGGTCGGTTTTTCTATCGGATAATGTTCTTTTTCGTATGCTATCACAATATCGGACATAACTGTAAGCTCCACCGCATTCTTATCATTTGAAGGCGTATTGTCATCAACCAATGGCAGAAGTTCCTCCACTCTCGCCAAAGCAAATTCATACTGTTCTTTCGTTACTTTATTCATACTTCTATCTCTTAAATGGTTGAACAATCTATCTTATCGTAATCTTTATGAGTACCAACCCAGCGAATGAAGACGTACCCAATTGTAAACTTAACAACGACAACCAACCGATAGTTGTTGCCTCTGATATTGAATACATAGTGTTGATTGCCTACATAATCAACTGAAAGAAAATCCACTTTAATGTCTGATAGATTCTTCCATTCAGCTTTTTCTGCTATATCATACCAACGTTCCAAAGCTATGCGTGAATCTTCATAACCTTTCGTCTCGTAGAATTCCTTCAATTTTCTATGTGATACAATTCTCATACCTCTTTTATTTAATGCAAAAATATGAATTAATTTTGAATTATAAAATTTTTCCAGAAAATATATTCTATAATATAGAATTTAGTAATAAAAAAGCGGAACTAAATTAGCTCCGCCCAATAGTACTATAAAAACATGAAGCAATGAATTATCCCTTGGGGTTAGGAGACGCTGCATTGTTATTCTTTGCCGCTTGCTCCTCCTTGATTTCTGCAAGCTCCTCTTCTACCCTATCAGCATTCCCGGCAAACATGATTCCTTCACGCGTTGACCAGATGCCACCACTGACAGCGGAAACGGCAGTAGTTACCTTATCGTTCAAATCGTCAATCATATAGGGAACCAGTTTTGTTTCTATGTCAATGGTCTGTGATGCCTTGCTGAACTCGGTCGGATTAATTTCCCCTAAAGCAGAAACAATGAAATTTACCCTCCGTTGCAGGAACTCACCGATAACCTCGCCGTGATTTTCCACCGCCATGTGCGCTCCCATAAACATGAAGCGGAAAGCAGTGCCGGAAGCCTTGCCTATGCCTTTCAATGTCTCAAAAGAGATACGTGGAGTGTTTGACATGTCGTAAGCCATGTTAGTAAGCGTTTCCGCTTCAAATTTAATAGTATCAGGCACCTGCGACCACGTCAGATACTGCGCATCCGCACCTTCTCCCGTCAGTTTCACCATCCGGTCTTTTGTTTTCCCCATGAAGCCCTCCACATCGCCAATCAGCTTCAGCAACGGGAAAAAATGGTAGTCGATGCAGTCGGCATAATTGGAAAGAAGTTTCTCCAGCCGGACACGAAAAGTCTTAATCTTACTACAATAGGGTTCGGGACGGTAAGCATAAATAACCGGTAGCTTTCCAAATCCGTGGGCGAAAGAGGTTCTTTCCTCGTAGCCTTTAGATAAATCCCATTGATAGACCTTCTTGTCCGTGATAGTCATAAAGCAGGTGACTTCCGAACCGTCCATGAGTTTCTTCTTGTACTCACGGGAGAAAGCGACCAAATCACCCTCATCGTTGAAGAATGGATAGAGCTTGTCCCCACGGAACGGGGACCATAGTACGCTTTTCAGTTTTTTAGTAGGCTTCACTTTGCCGCCAAAAGCAGTTTTCACCTTCTTCCAAAACTTAGTCCAGAACGAATCATCATCAACCACATACCAGTATTCAGCCACCTCCTGCTCAGATAACCAAGAACGGACAACCTTCTTGTTCTGATATTTGATTTTGTTGGATTTAAATACAGCCTTTACCGCATCCAGTAGCTTCTTTTCATCATCATCAGTTGGAGTGCAATCCATAGACGGTTCTGTGCCGACCGTGAAAGCAGTTTGAATGTTCACTATATCCTGTTCCAATGGAATGGAGATACGGTTCACTGGTTCTGTTTTATACCTTGCTTCGATTTCATAAGTCTTACCAGTTTTTTCATCGAAGTGCTTCTCAGCTTCTTTTTCAAGAACCTTTCTGTCCGGATACTTCTTTTTGTCAACCATAATTTCATGGCGTTCCGGATTCCAATCGTCCCAAAGTTTACAACAGTCGGGAAGTTCAGTCTTCCTACCTTTCTTCAGGTAGTTTATCTTCTGCCCGATATCGGGTAATGCTAATATTTCTTCTAAATTCAATGGCATAGCTTATATTTTTAGTGTGTGAATATTCCAGTTAAATCTTTCGGCTTCTGAATCTTACCAAGAAGCTCACCCAATACATAGTAACGTACAGCATCTATTCCGTGATTATCATGGTCTTCCGGTTCGTTGATATAGCTCCCGTCCTTATCCTTTGCCCAAACATACTTTCTGAACTCGCTTTGCAAGTTGTACGAGCGTTTGGTTATATAAATCTCCATATCTTTCATTTTGTCAATTCCGGCATTGATAGAGCCTGCACCTTTCTCTACGGCATATATCTTGATTCCTCCGTTGTGTATCTCTTGAATCAAACGTGGGTCTGCGCTGTCGGCAATGACTTTCAATCCCCACGGGCGAAGAGTCTTGATGATGTCAGAAGAAAGCAATCCAGTACGGTAATCCACTTCATCCAAGTAAAGGGCGTTATCAACGATACCACAACGAATGGAAGCAGACGGGTCATGCGTATAACCGAAGTCTTGCCCGAAAGCAACTTTCTTTGCCCAAGCCGGGAACTCGTCAACAATTCCCCACTTCTTGAACACAGCACCTTCTGCAACGTCAGCCCAGCGACCGATAACCACATGAGCATACTTTTCAGGATTACTCACCTTCATATCTTCCACCTCTTTCAGGAACTCAGGAGAAAGGTTATCCAAGTTATCAAAATACGTAGTATGGATATGGAGCACATTCGGATGAGTGGAAATCTGAACCTGCACACCGTCAATCTCTACCAGCTTGTGAGTTTTCTCAATGTATTTCTTGTAGATGAAGTGATTGGAATCGCATGGGTTCATTATAATGATAATCCGGTTCTGAATACCCTTCTTGCGAATGGAGAGCATTATCTTGTCGAACTCATCTTCGCTTGTCCACTCTTCCGCTTCATCGCAGACGAAAGTCGTAATGCCTTGAATGGATTTCAGTTTTGCTGTCTGGTTCCCGGAAGAAGTCTTGATACCCCGGAACATGATACGGCTCTTAGTCATCTTATTGACTATATCCGTCTTTGTGGTCTTGAAATATTTCGTGGTTCCGTCCAAATCTATCTTCTCCATCATTTCGGGGATGATAGACATACCGGCAGAAACCATCGTGTAACGGGTGTAAAGAATCTGATGAACTATCTTCTCTACGGGAGTCATTTCAAAAGTCAACCGCTCAATAAAGGTAGAAGCATTGAAAGACTTTCCGCTACCACGCCCACCGGTGATAAGAATTATAAATTTTTCCTTATCCTCGTATAATGGATGGTAAATTTCTTGAGGTACTATCATTTCAGCTTGTCTTTAATCCAGGAATCAATGTTGATGCCATGCTCTATGTCTGTTGGAATATCAGCGTCTTCATCTTGTTTGCGTTCAATCTTTCTCCAATCTTCATCATGGTGGTACAGCCAAACGGACATTGCTTGCAAATTAGGAGCCAACTCGCTTTCGCTTACTTGTAATTCATCTTCGCCCGTCAAATTCCCTTCTGAATCACGGAGCTTTCTTACCACGGTGCTTTTGGTTTTTATGCCACCGAGAGCCATTGCAAGGAATTTAGCCCTTACAGTGGCATTGATTGTCGCACGCCCACGCGCTAAGACTTCGGATATTTCGGTGTACTCACTTTTCTTTTCGCAGAAAGTTTGTGGTAAAATCCCTATGGCATAAGCAATTTCCTTGTCAGTGAGCCCCTTTTTGGCATACGACTCTACGAGAGAAAGAAAGTCCTCGCTTGTGTAGTCAAACTTGGGCTTTCTTCCTCCTTTGCCTTTTCTGTTTTGAGATTCACTATTGCTCATATTACTTATTCACTCCAAGGATTTTCATCTTCTTCCTCAACGTAAATCCGTTTTAGTCTATCAGATACTTCTTTCAATTCATGTTTCATCTGCTTTACATGAAATTCGGCAGGCATGGGAATTTTCATTGCGCCTAATAGGTTATCTATCGTGTCGACAACTTCCGTAAATTCATCTGGTGCAATCACATATCAATCTATTCTTTCTATTTGTTCATCAAATACTTCTCCCTTTATGAACTTCATATCCGGTCCATAACCGAATCGTTCACAGAAAGCGGCTTTCGCCTCATAGGTATCAAAAGACAACATCACATAGGCATCCATGTTCTCGGCTTGCTTCTGTGCATTCTCCTTTACCTGTTGTTTGACTTCCTTCATGTGGGCTACCTTTTCGGCACGTTCCAACTGTTTGGCGGCCTTATCGGCTTCTTTCTGTTCGGAAACCGGGGTCATCATATCAGACAAAGCATCCGCAATAGAGTTTTCCCCTTCGGTCTGCAAAAGATAGTCGACACCAATCATATTCAAGTCTGCATCGGTCAGACCTGCATCTTTCCAGTCAATATCAGGAACAATACGGGCAAGAGCGTCAAAATCCCATGTCCCTTGTGCATTAGGGTTGTTCATTAGAATGTTTAACTCCTTTTCCTGCTGCTCGTCCACGTCTATGACATCGACACGAATGCGGTAGTCGTTATCGGGAAACTTTTACAATTCGTCCATGACAGACAAACGCTGGTGCCCGCTGACTACGGTAAGACCTGTACGCTTGTTCACGACAATTCCACCGACTAAACCAAACTTCTTGATGCCACGTTTCAGTGTCTTACGTGATTCATCGGAAAGTTTCCGGGGGTTATAATCTGCAAAGTGAATGGCAGAACGATTAAGTTCCATCGATTCACTCTTTATGTATTTTGACAATTCCATATCATCCATTAGTTAAACCCATATAAATTCTTCGAGATACTTTTCTTGCGCCATCTTGTTGTTTCCCCTCGTTATACCCAAAGGTTCGTTCAATGTATCGAATATACTTTCTTGCAATAGAGTTTACTCTGTTCAGCCTATTACCCGTTAAAGTACGAGATAGTCTGTATCTTTGCTCTGCAATATCATCAATTGATTTTCTTCTGACTCGGCTTTCCTTCTATTGCTTTTGTTGATTATTATACTCCCAAAGCACCCTTTCAGCCATTGGGAAAACTTTGTAAATTCTCTGTAAATCTTGTGGGTAATTATTCTCCATCCAAAGCATACAATCAAGATTGAAACCTACTCCCGAACTGGCTTTCAATGAATATCGAACTGGTTCGGGTAAATTGTGCTGCCTCATATAAGCAAGAATATCCTTTTGTGTCCAATCAGCCAAAGGATAAACCATACCGTTATTCTCGTAACCGTTTACCTCATACCCTTTCAGCATAAGCCTGCGGTTCATACCATCGGCTTTTTTCATGCCTAAAAATGTGTAATAAAGCCCATAAGTAAGCTGCATAGCCTTTACCACATCTGCCAACTTCAATAGTTTCACTTTCGGATTAGGCACGCAATACATACCTCCACGAAGAATATAAGTAAGATTCCAGTGAGGCACTTGCACAAACTCAATCTTTGGATATTTGACTTTAGTCCAGCCAATCCATCGGTTAATGTGCTCCAATTTCTTGACGAAGTACATGAACACACAAACAATCCGGTCAAACTTCGGATAGATTAAATCAAGCAGAACAAGCGAATCTTTGCCAAGTGATAAAAACAGTAAAGCCTCATTCGATTTTACCCGAATGAGGTCTATATACCGGTTCGCTTGTTCTACCTTGCTCATAGCTAACCACCACTTAAACCAAATGAAGTACGAAGGTCACTATAACGCTGTCTGCGTGACCCCAACTGTGATGTACCAGCTTCACCGCCACGTCTGGCAACCAATCTACCACCAGCCCCTGCACCGTTCATATTTCTGCGAGGCCCGGCTACTCTGTTAATTCTTCTTGCGACTCTGCTTTTTAATTTTAAAAGTTAAACAAATCAATCTATATGTCTCTCTAATATCTTGCCCAAAGTATAATCCATTTGTGCAGCAAGATACTCTTCGCCTTGATGTTCGTAAACAATATCATTACCGTTTTCATCTGTGAGAATAACTGCTTCTGCTACTTTCACTTCAACGATAATATAAGGACGTTTACCTGTATATGCACCTGTCAGAAGCTTGATTGCATCGTACTTGATAGGCTTTAATTCTATTTCACCTTCTTCAGGCAGTTCTGCATCAGCCGGATATTCTTTGCCGCCACATAGGTAAGTGATATACTTCTTAGCGTTAGTTGGTCTGATTTCACGGTATTCGTGGGTTTTCTTTCCTGCCAAGATTTCATCGAAATACTTCTGTTTGATACTTAATGTAAGAATGTTCATAATCGTGTCAAATTTAAATTAATACTCAATAGTTGCGGAAACAGGACTCGAACCTGTGACCACCGCCAAGTCAAAGCGGTAAGCTAACCAACTGCTCCATTCCGCGATAGTACCCCAAAGATACTACCACAACCAAAGATAACGAAATATCTTCAATCGTTATACACGACAATCGGCTTATTGTCGTGAACTAAGCCATTTATCCCGTCTTTCTCTGCATGCCTCTAAGGTAGGCGCACAACAAGCAAACAGTTCGCCACTTTCAGTACGATAGTCATATTGGTACATTCTTACTCTCTTACCTTTCAATTTGGTAGTGTAAGTGCAATAGTTCTCTTTACCGGGCTGGCATACGCTACAACCTCTTTCGTCGTTAATTGAGTTCATAATCATTTATCAATACTTACTTAGTAATTTGTAAAACATTCGCCTTTTCTCTATGTATTTAAGACCATTTCGTCTAAGACCTCGCTTTGATTTTGATACAGTCATTTGGCAACCTGCAACGCCAACGCAGATGTAATTTGAATGATGCCTTTTAGCTTCTTTGAAAGCCCACCAAATCGCTTCACGACAATATCTATAGCTATCATTTTGAACACCCTCGTATCCTCTACTCAAAATGAAGTGGCCTATTTCATTTGCTTCTTCTTCTGAATAGCATATTGTGAATATATTATTCATCCTTTCTTTGTTTTACTTGTTCAACCAAAAACTTTTTAAAATCATTCTTGTACTGGCTGTGAATGATTTTATACTGGTGGGATAGGTTAGGCAATTGTTTGTAACCTTTGCTATACAAGAATTTGGCTACAAGCTCAATTTTTGCACGGTTACTAAATCCTCTGTCTTTGCACATGTTAGTTATACAGACATTCGCCTTGCTGGTAGGCTTCTTTTCAACTGGTGGCATGTATTCATGTCTGTCATAAGCGTGCGTTCTTGGATAGCCAACTTCTTCACCTAAATATTCACCTGTGATGCAATCAAATTCACCACTAATTAAACTATCTGCTATTTCACCCATAATAATCAATATTTATGTTTCACATTCAATCTTTCTTCACTCGTATAAGCCACTACAAGCCCAGTTTCATCATGCTGTATGGTGATGTACTTTTCGCCCCTCTCTATGGTGGTAAAATCGCACATACTACATAGCTTACCTAACACTTTGCCCAGTTGCTTCATTAGTGGGGCTTCAGGACTGATAACTAAAACTAAATCTGCTTTCATAATCGTGTATATTGTGGTAGCCCGAAAGCTGGAAAATCCACTCAAAGTAGCCCCCTTAATTCAGAGCAATTTGACCCCTGTTAAATTTTTCCATTCTTTCATTCTGTTCATTCTTGTTTTCTTCGTATTCTTCCTGTCAGTTATGCCGGGTTCTACATTAAATTTCGTTTATAAATATAACGATTCTTTTTTACTTTTACATTTGCGTAGCGACTCTCCGAAGAGCTCTATACGTATAGCCTGATGTACAATTCTGTCCAGAACGGCATCGGCAATCGTCTTTTCTCCAATAACGTCATACCAATCCCTTACCGGGACCTGTGATGTTATGACGGTGGATTTTTTACCATGCCTGTCCTCTATGATATCCATCAGGTTCATCCGCCCTTGGGAATCGAAGGGTTGTATGCCAAAATCATCCAGTATAAGCATGTCTAACCTCTCGATTTTCTTGAGTTCTTGCAGGATTGTACCTTTCGCCTTGGCAACCTTAAGCATCCCCATAAGTCTGGATGTGTTGGCGTATAGTACTTTATATCCTTTCTGGCAAGCCTGGAAGCCAAAAGCGGTTGCCAGATAACTTTTTCCTGTTCCGGCACTTCCGGTAATAAACATGTCTTTGCGTTCCCTGACAAACGTCAGGTCAGCCAAACGCTGGGTAAGATTCTTGTCCAGCCCCCTTTCCACTGAGAAGTCTATTTCTTCAATGGTGGCCTTGTATCTGAAGGAGGCCTGACGGATAGCTCTCTCTACCGCGCGGTTTCTGCGGTCATCCCATTCACTTGAGACCAGCCATGAGACGAACTGGTCGGTAGTCATGCTCTCTGTCCGATGTGTTTCCAAACTTGTTTTAAAGGCATAATACATACCTTTAAGATTCATTCCTAACATCTTTTCCAATGTGTCCTGATTCATTTCCATATTGCATCTGGTTGGTTTATTGATAATATTCTTTTCCTCTGATATTCTCATGGGAAGGCATCTCCGTTTCTTGCCCGGCACTGTCTTCCAACGGGAACTCATCCTGCCGGTTGTTAAGGATGCGCTCGATGATGGGATAATTGTACAGCCCGTAACTTGTAGCCCAACGGCAGGCATTGGTCAACCGGGTGTTGCCGACCCTGCGTGCGAAGCTAAGAATGCCCTGACACGATTTATAGGCTTGTTCCGGATGCTTTTTCTCTTCCATAACCTGACGGATATATGCCTCCACATCCGGATGGATAGCCGCCGCTTCACGTATAAATTTGTCCGGGTTCCATTCCGTGATATAGCGATGGTGTGAAGCCAGGTGCTCTTCCAGGGTCGTGTACCGGCAACGGGCCCTGTTGCGGGTATGGGAAGCAATCAGCTCGTAACCGTAATAGATGCATACCTCGCGTGAGGTATATAACAAGATGACCTTCTTGCCTATATAGCCGCAAGGCACACTGTAGTAATGGGCATCTTCCCCCAGGCGGACATGGCCGTTTTTCATCACGGTAGCCCTGTAATGCTGTTTGAGTTCAAAACGGATGGGATTGAGCTTGCGTAAAGAATCACGTTCTATCTCCTCGAACTGTTCCCGCCGACTGTATTTACGGTCTGTGAGCGGAGTGTTGTTGTGGAGTTCCAAGGCGACACGGATAGCCGCGTTCAGTGAATCAAGGTCATAAAACTCTCGTTCCTGTATCTTTGGATAGATACTGCGATAGATCAGTTTAACGGCACCCTCGACCAGTGCCTTGTCACGTGGCTTGTAAGCCCTGGCGGGAATTACGGTACAGCCGTAATGTTCGGCAAAGGCTGCAAAGTCCTCATTCAGGATGGCCTCGTATTTACTGCTCTTGGTAACGGCGGACTTGAGATTGTCCGGGATGATGGCAGAGGGAGCCCCCTGGTAGTATAACAAGGCGTTTTCCGAAGCACAGATCAAGTCCTCCTTTTTCTGGCTCATGACCGCTTCCACATAGGTTAACTGGCTGCAGGGCAGAATTGCGACAAAAACCTCCACCGGGATGATTTCGCCCGTGTCAAGGTCGATGATGGAGAGTTTGTCACCGGCGAAGTCTATGAACACTTTATCACCGGCCTTGTGTTCAAGATACATGATGGGACGGCTGCAGGCTATATGCTGCTGAATCAGAATATAGAAGCGGGTGCGTCCGTAACCATCCGGATGGGAAGAGAGGTACTCGCGATGTAAAGCCTCACGGGTAACACCTTTCTTCTGAAGCCGCTTGCAATATTCGGGCAACAACGACTTTAGTTCTTCCATCCGTTCGCTTTCTGTCTTTACTCTGGTCTTTTCGTGGAATAACTCCGAGAGTTCCTGGTCCGATAGAGACAGTACTCCTTCATAATCCAAACCGCTGCGCTGAAATACCTGTAAGTATTTCTTGACCGTGTTGCGCGAAACGGTTAACATACTACTGATACTTTTGGTCCCATAACCCTGAGAGTAACAGCGTAACACTTGACGAATCTTTTCCATTCCTAATTGTTTATTGGACATAACTGACTTTTATTTGTTTTTAACAAACAAAATAGAATTATAAACCGGGTAAACAAGAATGAAACTCACTTTTTAGGGGGGCATTTTAAAGTGAATTTAAGGGGTCACTTTCGAGTGAATTTGGGGGATCACTTTAAAGTGAACGGAGGGGGGCAATGGTGAGTGAATTTTCCACAAAAAGGTCATAAATAAAGCAACTACAAGAGAACAAAAGCTCTATCAAAGAGACAAAAATAGAATAGCTGAATATTATACTCAAAGCATCAAAGAAGATGCTAAAGTCATAGATATTCAGCTGAATCTTCATGGATATACTAATCTAAAAAAATAATCAAAAACTCATTTTGCTAAATTTGTTTTTATCGTTTTATACAATAAGATATGCCCCTTTATTTATATGAAAAAGCAGAGCTTTGACCGAGACAGTTATAAGAAATACTACTGGGGAGAACTTGAAAATCCCGATGTGTTCAACGAATTAAAGAACAAACTAAATATCTAAGATTATGATTGACTTTCTAACCATCATACTCCTAATATTCGGAGTACTGCAAATCATCCTCTTCTTCAAGGTATGGGGAATGACGAATGACATCAAAGAGATAAGGAACAAGTACCTTAAAGACGAGGATGAGAAACGAAGACAAAAAGCAGAATACGACCCAACTCCCAAAATCAGCGGTGGGGTTAAAACAACAATATAGCCGGAATTATTTCCCGGCTTTTTCTTTCCCTATTCGCGAGTTGTGCAAATGTTGTGCAACTATCATAAAAAGAAAATGCTAACAAGTTGTCAATGAACCTATTAGCATTTTTTCTTGTGATTCCGTTGCGATTCGAACGCAAGACCCACGCCTTAGAAGGGCGTTGCTCTATCCAGCTGAGCTACGGAACCAGCCTTAATTGCGGTGCAAAGGTACGCTTTTTTACGAATATTGCAAATTTTTGTATCACCTTTTTTCGTTACCTATGTATAAAAGGCTCATTTGCTACATAAAAAGTAATGATTAGTTACCTTTACAAACAAGATACACGGTATTTATATACAGATGTATTAAAACATTTTGCAAATTATCAATGTTACTAATTATAAAAAGTAAAAATATGGAGGAATATTCAAGTAGGAAAAGTAGCATTGACCCGAAAATGAATGAAAGAGTAATAACAACTAAATTTTAAAGAGATGGAATGGGAAAATCAGTTGATACAGGAATTGCAATGGTCAAATAAAATCAGCAATAAGGCGAGTAAGGAATTGGTAGCCCAGGAGATTGCCGGACTGGCCAAAGACGGTGATGTCATAGGAGCAGGCTCCGGCTCTACCGTTTATCTCACTTTGTTTGCATTAGCTCAACGAGTTAAACAAGAATCTTTGCATATAGAAATCATTCCGGCATCTGCCGAAATTTCGATGACATGTATACAGCTTGGCCTGCCGCAAACTACTCTGTGGAATAAGCGTCCGGATTGGACATTCGACGGTGCAGACGAAGTGGATCCGCATAATAACCTCATCAAAGGACGTGGTGGAGCCATGTTTAAGGAGAAGCTCCTAATTAAAAGCAGTGGTAAGACTTACATCATTGTCGATGAGAGCAAGCTTGTCAGCAAACTGGGGAGCAAATACCCCATACCGGTAGAAGTATTTCCACATGCTCTCTCCCATGTGGAAAACGAGATACGCTTATTGGGAGCTTCAAAAATCAGCCTACGTCTTGCAGAAAGAAAAGACGGTCCGGTATTTACCGAAAACGGTAATTTCATTCTTGACATTCATCTCAGCAACATTGTTCCTGATTTGGAACAGAAACTGAAAGCCATTACCGGGGTTATCGAAAACGGGCTGTTCATCGGTTATGATATTACAGTCCTAATGGCAAACCGCTGATGTACCAAAGTACAAATAAGGCAGTCCATGCCAATAGAATGACTAAAGAATATCTCCAAGTATACTTCAGCAGTGAACCATAAGTGGATTGCCTATCATATTGCTGCATATAGGTCAAGACAAGTGGCATGTAGAACATAAAAGGTGTTATGGCATTTGTTGCACTGTCACCTATACGGAACGCACATTGGGTCATATCCGGCGAAATGCCCATACTTGCCAATACCGGAACAAAAATGAAAGACATGAAAGCCCATTTAGCTGTGGCAGATACCATAAAGAGATTGACCAGCGCCGTAAAAAGAATGAAGAGAATCAATATCCATAAACTACTCAAAGAGGCGGAGGACAGCAGATTAGCGCCTAAAATGGCAATGCACTTGTCCAAGTGGGAATATTCAAAACAAGCAAACATCTGTGAGGCAAAGAAAGCTATCACAAAATAAACGCCCAGCAGTTTCATCGGCTGCGTAAGTCCTTCTATCACATCACCGTCCGTACGGTATCGGCCGGAGGCAAAACCATAGACCATCCCCATCAAACCTATTCCAAACGAAAGCAAAAACAGAATACCAACTATAAACGGAGAACGAATCAACCCACCATTGACACTCCGCAATATCCCCCATGAAGAGAATGTAGCCCACAGAATAATGGCAATATACAGCAAGCCTGCAAATACAGCTCCCAACATAGCTCTCCGTTCCTTGCGGGACAGTTGTTTGTAGCCATTAAAATGAATATCCCCTGCATACATTCCCAAGTGCGGCAACAAGCTCCTGCGGGTAATATGATAAATGATGAATGCAAGCAGGAACGTGGAAACAAAGAGAAAATAATAATTGCACAGCGGTCCAGTCTGCCCCGGAGCAATATTCATCCTATCAGCCGCTTCTTGCGTTACAGAGGCAATCATGGGGTCTAATGTACTCAAAAACACATTAGCGCTATAGCCACAAGAGACTGAAACATAAGCTGTAATTATACCTCCAATGGGGTGCAGACCGACAGACTGGAACAAAGTTGCAGCTATCGGCAACAGAATGATATATCCTGCATCTCCCACTATATTGGACAACACTCCTAAGACAATGACCAGCAGAATAATGCGCCAAGGATCACGTGGACGTCGTACCCCCCTGCGAATACATGCATCGATGAAACCCGAATGCTGTGCCACCCCTATTCCGAACATAGCCACAATCACCAGCCCTAATGGAGCGAATCCCGTAAAATTGGTTATGACATGGCGCAGCAGCCAGCGTATGCCCTCCGGACTCAGCAGGCTCTGCACCCGTATTTCTTCTCCAGTCTGCGGTTGCAGCACGCTCAGGCCATAGACATCGAATATCCATGAAAGGAGGATGACTGCCAGCGTCAGCAGGAAGAACATCGTAGCGGGATGTGGCATTCGGAGTTTACTCATCGTCGGCTTCCAGATTGTCTATATTCAAGATTCGAAGTTCCAATGCACGCACCACCAGACGAGTGGCATTCACCCCCACCCGTTCACTAGGCGGGAAAAGACGGCCGACCAAGTCATTCTGCCGTTTCTCCAGCGACTTGACTCCAAAAGGCATTCCCCTAAGATTGGCAATCATTTCTTTGGTATAGCCCAATGCCAAATGACGGAGGAAACGCTCGTCATACTCATCAATATCATAGCTTATGATTGCTTCCTGACGTTTTGCATCATTCAGGACAGATTTCTTGAAGCGTTCCACTATCTTCTCCAGTATCGGATAGTTAAAGACCAGCTTCTTGCCGTCCATCACTGCCTGCACATCGGTTTTGGTCAGCAACTCTCCGGTTTTCAGGATAATGCCGTCGGCACCGGCCTCAAGTACGTCCACCCATAACTTCTCATTCAATATTTCTCCCGTGAATATCAGCACATGTACTCCCGGATAACGCTTGAAGATATTCCGGCAGATGTCCACCCCGATTGTGGTCGAACCTCCCAGTCCCAAGTCCAGCAGAACAAGATCCGGCACGCCGGCTTCAATCAATGTCCAGAACTCCTGCTCAGTCATAGCAGTACCTATTACCTCCGCATTGGGAATTTCATGGCGGAAAATCTCTTCCGTCCCTTTCAGCTCCAACTTGACATCTTCAACGATGATTACTTTAAATTTTTTGTCTTCCATATTTCATTTTTTCGGTAGCGTAAAATATATTGTAAAACCTCCTTCCTTTCCCGGTTCGGCATTGATACGGCATCCCCGGCGTCCGGCAAACTCGTCATGGTCGCGGATAATCTGCTTGCACACCAGATATTCCGTACCATACAGTTCTCCTTTCTCACCGGCCGTCATGCGGGACAAGTCGGGATAGAACAATTGGTTCAATTCTTCACGGGTCTTTTCCCTGCGCATATCTGTAAACAGAAAACGTATAAATTCCCCATCTTCCCGGGCCGACAGACAGACAGCTCCATCCAGAGTTACGGAGCAAGCCTCGTCTATCAGGTTTTCAAGCAGGAAACGCAACTGGTTCCAGTCACCGGTAATCCGTCCTTCCAACGGTTGTATCTTAAAATCAATATGCGCCTTGTTTCCCTTATACACTTTGCGGAAATATTTCCCGGCAGTAGCCATAAGTTCCGGCACAGATATTGTCGCACGCCTGAAAGTCACCTCTTCCAACTGGCGGGAAGCGCATGAACTGAGTGTCGTAAAGATACCTTTGTAATACTCTATCAATTCGCTGATGGCAACCACCGTTTCCCGCTCCTCCGCTTCTGTCTGTTTGCCGGACCGCAGTTTCCCTATCAGCTGCTTTATCTTGTTCGGATAATAAATCGTTTCATGCTTGATGGTCGAGAGACAATTATCCAGCACCATGTTCTGTACATGCAGCAAACTGTCTTCCCAGGAAGCTCGCCGGGCTTCATCTTGAGCCACTTCGATGTCCCGGTATTTCGTAGCCAACTTAACCACTGCATTGAAGATTACAATGGAGACATAACGGGCTATCAGTTCCAAAAGCAAATGGTCGGTCTCCTGCTCCGTACCTTCCCTGCGTTCCAGACACAGCACACCTATGCAACGACACATATTTCCCGCATCCACAACAAGCGGCAATGTTTGTATACCCTTTTCCGATATGTACTCTTGCTGCTCAAAGCAATTCTCCATATATTTCCTCCAGATAGGCAACTCGTCCACGGCGGTATCTTCCACTGGATTGGAAGTGTATTCCAGCTTATGTGTAGTCTCGTTGTATACAGCTATGCTTAACCGGTCGATACTCAAAAGTTCGTTCACTGCATCAAAAGCGGAACCTACAATCTGCCGCGGGATTTCCTTCAATGTATCCTCCTCACGCTGCAACATTTCCTCCGTATCCGAAACCGGCAACAAGGAGGCATTGAACACCTTTCCATTAATTTCCAGTACTTGCTCCAGATTCCAGCGGTTCACCAGACGTTTACGGAAGTAGAGTATGTAATATCCCAACAGCAATACGAACAGCAAAATCACCGCCAGCAAAATGCCCACCATCTTGTTGTTGGTGGAACGCTCCAGCTGCCGGCAATATTCTTCCAAGGATTGGTCTTCTCCCAACAGTTTGTACAAGGTGGTGTAGGCAGCATTATTATAACTATAGTCATCCCATTGCTTCAATGCAAGAAATGAGACTGCCGCTTCATTCCTGATATCCAGAATTACATGGAAATCCGAATTGAACATCTGGTTCCACCAATCCAGTTCCGCAGGCGTCCCGTCTCCGGTCAGCGTCATATAGCGATGTATAGGATGGGCGTATTGCTTGTAATGTTCGTTCAGGCAATACATTGCCGAATCTATGTATTGTAAAGCCAGTTCGTATTCTCCGTCCACATTGCAGTAATAAGCTTCATTGGCATAATCGGAGGCTTCGTCCAGCAAAGCTTCGTATTCATTCTGTGCAAGCAGTGCCAAAGAATCCGGCAACACCTCTCCGGAAGCAGTCTGTTCCACAGCATGCCGGCAGGATGACATGCACAAAAACAACACGACGAGCAACACCGACACGGACTTACGGATACCGGCAGGCAGACGGAAATAAAAACGGCTGCCTTTTCCCAGCCCGCTCTCCACATTGAACAGACAGACCTTGAACAAATCATTCGTCTTGCGATATTTTTCAATGATGCCCTTACAGTTCATCAGTCCAAAGCCACTTCCTTTGTTCTTCCTCAATTCCTCCTTGTCGGGAGCGTCACTCATACCGATGGCTTTCGAGTCATATACTTTTTCTCCCACGATGCGGGCTACATCTTCCGGTGACAATCCACAACCATTATCCTCTACCGAGATTTCCACGTAATCCTCCTCCTGCCGTGCATATACTTTCACCATACCGCCCTGAGGGGTATATTTACGGGCATTCTCTGCCAGTGTATTTATCATAAACAATGTAAGGGCTTTGTCTGCCTTCACCCGGATATCCGTAGGCTGCACCTCCAACGACTGTCTCTTCATCTCGAATGTACGGCTTCCTTTCCTGAGCAGCTCGAAAAGTTCATTCAATTCGAACGTCTCTATGTTCAGGCTAAGGCTTCCTTGCTTCATCTTTATCCAAAGGGCAAGAATATCATTGTATTCGTTGATGGTAGTAACCAACTCGTCGATATACTGGTATTTCTCCTCCTTTATCCGTTCCTCTTTGATGAATCCTTTTTGAGTCAGTTTCTGCACTTCGTTGATGATACGGTCTATGTACGGATGAATCCCGTTGACAATAGCCATACATGCTTTCTTTATCAGATTTTGCCGTTTGTTCCCCGCGATGTGCTGCTCGTAAATGTAGCGTTGCTTTTCCAGTCTGCGGCGCTCATCCCCAAGGGAGATGGACGTCATGCCGTTGTCGATTGCCCATTGGATATAGGGGGTTATCACCCGTACCATCGCCTGCTCATCCTTGCTCATCCGACGCGGGAACACTAATTGCCCGTTGTCTATGCGGATGTCCTTCACTCCAAACAGCTTTTCCAATTCCGGGCAGACAGCCGTCCGGATAGAGTCGATGATTTCCTCCTCAGTCTGTGCATCTGCCGGAATGGATGCCGTTATCTTCTGACAGATATCCAGCATCAGCTGCAGACGGCGGAGATGCACTCTGTTCCGGTCTTTGGAACGCTTGTTGAAAAACCAGAAAAAGAGGGATACAAGCACGAAGCCCACAATGACCAGTGACAACACGACGTTGAGCTGCCCCGCCTCCTTTTCCAATGCTTGATAGCGGCTTTCCAGCTCTTTATCCTGGCGTGTATCTTCAAGGATATCCAGGTAAATATTGCGGTTATAGTCTGATTTTTCTTTCATCCCGAGTCCTGCATACGAAACGCTCAACTGTTCACGAATACGTGAAATCCACTCGGGCACGGTTTTCAGTTTCTGCTCCATCCATGCCTTCTCCGCACAAATCGTATCTCGACGGTCAAATGCTTTCAGCCAGTCCAAACTATCGTGGCAGTCATAGAAAAGGCGGTGATGGTCATTTACACATTCCAGAGCAAGTTTTAGCGTGTCAAGAGCTTCTGTATAGTGACTGTGGGCATTCAGGTATTTGCCGATAGATACATATGCACCTGCTATCTGATACAAATCCTTGTATTGGCTGAATTTTTGCAATGCCAACTGCCCCAGACGCATGGGAAGCAGCGAATCTACCGGTACTCCAAAACGTGTCAAGGCATGGGAGCGGCGGTCTTGAAAAAATGCGTAATTATCCGGTGAAGCCATCAAGTTGGCAAGTCCCTGCACTCCATTGCCCTCAAAGTAAAGATAGCCCTTGCGCGAAGCCAACTGCCATGCGGTATAGAGCTCATCAAATTCTCTCAGTCTTCGCTCATCCGGTGTCTCACCCTCGCATAAGGCAGCAGAACCTTTGATGTAGTGATAATACAACAGCTGATTGGTATCTGCCAGCAACTCTTGTTTTTTAGTAACTTCATTAATAGAGGCTACAGCTTCCGGACGCTGTTGCAAATAATAATAATACACAGCAGATACAATATAAAATTCCGAACGGGCATAATTCAAACGCATTTGCTCGTGTTGGTCCACAAACAGATTGTCATCCTCCGCTATTCTTTTCATACGGTGCAAGGCA
This sequence comes from Bacteroides sp. D20, assembly GCF_003436255.1. NCBI lineage: Bacteria > Pseudomonadati > Bacteroidota > Bacteroidia > Bacteroidales > Bacteroidaceae > Bacteroides > Bacteroides sp. D20. The sequence goes on from NZ_QSOO01000012.1 coordinate 25,102, forward strand.
CTATTGCGATAATCGTAGAACTCCTTGTTCAACGCCGTCCGCTGATAAATCTTCATCAAACCGATGTCGGCAATAAGGAGTTCCAGTTCATTCTTGGTCAGATTATAGACATCCATATGAAACTTTTCGGCCTGCTCAAAATCCATGCGCATAAAAGCACAAAAGCCCAGATTATTGGATGCTTCCGCTTTTCCTTGTTTATAGAGGCTGACTTCACGGTAGGCCCTTGATGCCGCATGGCAGGATGAATCCAGGTTTTTATAACGAAAAGCATAAGCCACCTGGTTTAGAGAGTCGATAAGGCGTACTTCCTTCATGGGTGCCGTTCCCACACACGAAACCATTGTTGTACAAAGGCACAACAACCCCGCAAACCATATAAAAGAAAGTCGTTTCATAAAGCAAAGCTACGAATAAATCCGGGAAAGAAAAATAATTTTTATACAATAACTCTTGTTTTATGTAACGGGAAATTCCTACCTTTGCATGCAAATTAACAAATAGGTAACATCTATTACACAAATGAGCGAAAAAGCACCCTTTATGGTATTCTCCGGAACAAATTCGAGATACCTTGCAGAGAAAATCTGCGCTAGCCTTGATTGCCCTCTGGGAAAGATGAACATCACCCATTTTGCAGATGGTGAGTTTGCAGTCTCTTATGAGGAATCTATCCGTGGCTCGCATGTATTCCTGGTTCAATCAACCTTCCCTAATTCTGACAACTTGATGGAACTTCTGCTGATGGTTGATGCTGCTAAAAGAGCATCGGCAAAAAGCGTTGTAGCCGTTATCCCTTACTTCGGTTGGGCACGTCAGGACAGAAAAGACAAACCCCGTGTTTCCATCGGCGCCAAGCTGGTGGCCGACCTGCTCTCTGTTGCAGGTATCGACCGTCTGATTACGATGGACCTTCATGCAGACCAGATTCAAGGTTTCTTCAATATTCCGGTGGATCATTTGTATGCATCAGCAGTATTCCTCCCCTATATTGAATCCTTGAAACTGGAAGACTTGGTAATCGCCACCCCGGATGTCGGCGGTTCAAAACGCGCCAGCACATTCTCCAAATACCTCGGTGTACCCCTGGTATTGTGCAACAAGACACGCGAAAAAGCAAACGTGGTTGCCACCATGCAAATCATCGGTGATGTAAAAGACAAGAATGTAGTATTGGTAGACGATATTGTAGATACAGCAGGAACCATTACCAAGGCTGCCAACATCATGCTGGAAGCAGGAGCCAAATCTGTCCGTGCCATTGCCAGCCACTGCGTAATGTCCGACCCTGCTTCTTTCCGTGTACAAGAATCCGCACTAACGGAAATGGTATTTACTGATAGTATCCCCTACTCTAAAAAATGTGACAAGGTTAAACAGTTGAGCATTGCCGATATGTTCGCCGAAACCATCAAGCGGGTGATGAACAATGAATCAATCAGTTCACAATACATTATCTAACCGCGGAGCGGTTAGAAATTAAAAATTAAAGGCTGCGCAATGTTCACTTCAGAACCGCGCAGCCTTTAATTTTTAATTTCTAATTTTTAATTCTAATTCTCCAGCCTTCCCATCTTGTAGGTTCCTTTTCGTATCACCTTTCCGTTCTTGTCTGTTTCTACAAACGGACCGTGTTTCTTGCCTTGTTTGAAGAAGCCTTCATAACGGTTTCCGTTCTTGTCCTCCTGGATACCGCTACCTTCTTCCATACCGTTCACAAAACCGCCTTTATATTTGGTTCCATCGGTCTGAATCAGGGTACCTTGGCCGTTGAACTTATTGTCTTTCCATTCACCTTCGTAAGAGTCACCTACATTCCATTTGTAAGTACCGTATCCGTCACGTTGGTTATCTTTCCAATTACCTTCGTAAACGGCGCCGCTTGCCCACGTAAATGTGCCGTGGCCTTCCTGCTTTCCATCCTTGAAGCTGCCCACATACTTGTTGCCGCTGGCATGGTAATAAATGCCCTCTCCGGTACGTTCACCTTGAACATAAGAACCTTCGTAACGGTCGCCGGTATGGAAAAAGTAAATACCTTTGCCATGCTGCATGTCGTCCTTCCAGTCACCTACATATTTGTCGCCGTTGGCATATTCAAAAGTTCCTTTACCGTCCCGGACATCATTTTTCCACTCCCCGTCATATTTGGAACCGTCATTCCAGGTCAGTGTTCCTTTGCCGTCTTTCTTGTCATTCTTCCACGAGCCTACATACTTGGAACCGTTCTTCCAGGTATACGTTCCTTGGCCTTCGCGTTTATCATTCACCCAGTCGCCCTCATAAATATCACCATTGTAATAGTACATGGTTCCTTTACCGTGCTGGTAATCCTGAAACCACATGCCGTCATAACGGTTGTTATTCATAAAATAGTAGATACCCCTGCCATGCTGCTGGTCTTGAAACCATTGCCCCTCATACTTTTCACCGTCGGGAAACATATATGTACCGTAGCCTTCACGCTTGCCCTTCACATACTCACCCTCGTAGACGTCGCCGTTCTTGAAAACGGTCTTCCCCTTTCCATTGGGCTTGCGGCCTTTTATTTCACCGGTATAGACGGCCCCGTTATCTTTGAACGTATAGGTACCTATCTTTATCTCCGAAGAGAATGTACTTTTCACTTTATCGAAAAAGCCGCTTTTTTTTTCCTGGGCAGTGGCTCCACCTTGGCATAAGAAAGCCAGAATGAGTGCAGTATATAGATATTTCATTAATTGATAATTGATAGTTGATAATTGACAAAGGTAGGATTTATCCGGTAAAATGATGCGATAACTCCCGCTTTTTATGACATTTTTTTGCCGCACACTATTTCTTTTAATTTCTCTTTGCATAAATGCCGCCCTGCAAGTTCACGGATTTCTTGTGGAGTAACCTCCTTGACAGCATCCAGTGCTTCGGCAAAGTAGGTATCCTGCAAGCCCGATACCTGCACAAAAATCCAGGCATCTGCCAACGAGAATGCAGATTCATAACTACGGCACATGTCTCCCAACATATAGTTCTTCACCATGGAAAGCTCTCCATCGGAAGCCAGCTCGTTCTGAAGGCGGTCTATTTCATGATAAACCTCACCGATAAGAGGCTCCACAAATTCGTTGGCGGCTTCGGCACTGACCGCCAACACTCCCTGCCCCGGATAGGGCATGATGGCTGCGGAGATACCGTATGTGTATCCTTTATCTTCCCGGATATTGGACATCAGGCGACTGCCAAAATAACCCCCGAACAGTGTGACCAGTACGCGGGCCTTCAAGTAGTCCGGATGATTACGGTCCAGGGAAAGCATGCCCATACGGACGGCACTTTGCAGGGCGTCCGGACGTTCGATGAAGATACGTTTTCCGGAGGTGGTAACCGGATGGAATTCAGTCTTCTCCGGTTTGCGGAAATCCGTACCGAAAGCCTCGCAGCCAAACAAGGACTCTATCCTGTGGATGCAATCACCGGTTACCTTACCCGAGAGATAGATGCTGCAATTATTGGAATGATAGTAACGGTCATAAAACTCGCGTAGCACCGCAGGAGTGATGCGCCGATAATCCTCTTCCTGCACCAGACGTCCACCGGGATGCTGCCCGCCGTACAGAGCCTTCACCAATCCGCGGTGCGCCAGAAAGTCCACCTTGGAAGAGTTGACAAGAAACTGCTGGATATTGTTGTCTACAATCACTCCCAGCTCTTTCTCGGGAAATACCGGCTCTTTGACGATAGACTCCAATATGTCAAGCGTTTGGGGAAGGTATTTATTCAGAGAATAAAGGGTGACATAGGCATACTCGGATGCACTGGACAATTCCAGCCAGGCTCCGTAATAGTCCAGCTTTTCCGCTATCCGGGCGGCATCGTAGCGTCGGGTGCCCTCGCGAAGCATGCGGTTCGTAAACAACGCCTGCAAGGGCTGTTTCTGTTGCCATCGGCCGCCTGCCATGAGGAGATCGATACGTGTCACTTCATTGTCACCGGCATTGAGCACACTCAATGGCACGCCATTAGGCAACTTGATACGTTCCGGCCTTTGCACCACCAGTTGTTCCGGTTCAAGAATCCGGGGTTGGTCACTTCGGTTCAGCATGGGCTTTCTAGTTTACAGCCCATGGCTTTTAAGAAATTCTTCTGCCCGTTCCAAATCTTGAGGAGTATCTATGCCGATAGTTTCTACATCCGTGATACCTGCTTTGATAGTGTATCCGTTTTCCAACCAACGAAGCTGTTCCAATGATTCGGCAATCTCGAGGGATGACTGCGGAAGGGCGGTTATCTCTTTCAGTACCTCTACGCGATAGGCATAAAGGCCGATATGCTTATAATATGTATGATTCTCCAGCCAGTCTTCCTTCGCCGCATTGCGCTGGTAGGGAATGATGGAACGGCTAAAATAGAGGGCATTCCTGTTTTTGTTGAGCACAACCTTCGGAGAGTTCACATTTTCCAGTGCCTCGAAACCATTATCTACCGTAAAGGGTTTCACCAGAGTGGCTATCTGGGTGGCCGGATCGTCGAAACATGCTTTGACGGCTTGTAACTGCGAAGGCTGGATGAAAGGCTCATCCCCCTGGATATTCACCACGACATCAAACTGTCCTCCTATTTTTGTACAAGCTTCCTGACAGCGGTCGGTGCCGCTTTTATGTTCGGTGGAAGTCATTACCACCTTTCCTCCGAATGCTTTTACTGCGGCTTCAATACGCTCATCGTCCGTAGCCACGTATGCATCGTCCAAGATTCCTGCCACTTGCTCGTATACTCGCTGTATCACGGTTTTTCCACCTAACACCGCCAATGGTTTGGCTGGAAAACGCGTAGATGCGTAACGGGCAGGTATGATTCCTAAAAATTTCATTTTCAATCTTCGTTTTTTAAAATGAGAGTGTGTCCGAAAGTGTTCATATACTATCGACCCATCTCCTTATATTCTTTATTAATTATAACAGTTGTTTCAATCCTCGCAGGATATAATCACGTTTCAAATCTTTTGGCTTATAGACAGTCCCGTCACAAGACAACAAGTCTATATCCAGCCGTACAATTTCCTGCTCCTTCTCCTCGGGCTTCCTTCCGGCTTCCCGTTCGATGGCTTTCAGGCAGGCGGTGACTTCCTCTACCGGATTATCGGAAGCAAAGCATGCCACCTGATTGGAGAACAGATTCGGACGGTGAAAGAACAAAGGTACCGTCTCCTCCTCTTCCGAGAAACGTATTCCCGAAAAAAGTTCCGTCAAGCGTCTGCGAGCCAGTTCCATGTTCTCCCTCCGCTGCTCGTTGCTCCCAATACTAATCGTATAATCCATTTTTTTAAGGTGAAAGGGGAAAAGGGGAAAATTGAAAGTTTACCTTTCCACTTTCAATTTTCACCTTTCAACTAATTAAACAGTTCGTCGAGTCCCTCTATCGGTTCTTCTATATGGGTGTCTCCTTCCAGATTCACATCATCCTTGCACGGGTCATAGCCTTCGGGCAACTGGAATGTTTCATTTTCATCATATCCCAGAGATTTGTCACCGAGCACTTTCACCATGTATTTGGTCCAGATAGGCAATGCCATGGAAGCACCTTGTCCGTGAAGCATCGTATCGAAGTGGATGTCGCGGTCCTCACCGCCCACCCAGCAACCGGACACAAGCGAAGGCGTGAAGCCCATAAACCAGCCGTCGGCATTGTAGTTCGTCGTTCCGGTCTTGCCGCCCATGTCGGCTTTCACACCTAGACGGCGCACACGGCCTCCGGTACCTTCGTTGACAACGGCACGCAGCATGACCAGCATCTTGTAAGCGCTGGATACACTGATGACTTCCTGCATTTCGGGAGCAAAGGTCGCCAGCACGTTTCCATCATTGTCCTCGATGCGGGTCACGAACAGCGGAGCTACCCGGATACCCTTGTTGGGGAATGCGGTATAGGCACTTACCATCTCGCCGACGGAAATCTCGCACGGGCCCAGACAGAGTGAAACGGAAGGTACTATATCACGGTTGCGGACACCGAAAGTATGTATAAGACGTTTCAGATTATAGGGATTCAGCTTGCTCATGAGATAGGCCGTAATCCAGTTGTCCGAGTTTGCCAGCCCCCACTTCACAGTCACCATGTCACCAATCAGCTTTTTGTTGGCATTACGCGGCGTCCACGGTTTTCCGTTTTCATCAATCAGCGTGTATTCCACGTGGCGCACTTCGTCGCAGGGAGAAAAACCGTTCTCCATAGCCAATGTATAAAGGAAAGGCTTGATGGTAGAACCTACCTGGCGGCGTCCCACCATGGCCATATCGTACTGGAAGTAATGGTAGTTCGGTCCGCCTACGTATGCCTTGACATGTCCGCTGCGCGGGTCCATGGACATGAAACCGGCACGAAGGAAGAACTTGTAGTAACGGATGGAATCCATCGGGGTCATAATGGTGTCTTTCTCCCCTTCCCAACTGAATACGGACATCTCCTCCGGGGTATCGAAGGCTTTCTTTATTTCAGCTTCGGTGGCTCCGGCTTTCTTCATAATGCGGTAGCGGTCGGACAACCTCATGGCACGTCCCAGAATCTCGTCCACCTGCTCCTGGGTCAGACGGAAGGTGTAGGGAGCTTTCTTGGCCCCTTTCTTTTCCTTGAAGAAGTAACCTTGCAGTTCCTTCAGATGCTCTGTCACGGCATCCTCGGCATACTGCTGCATACGCGAGTCGAGCGTGGTATAGATTTTCAGCCCGTCGGTGTAGAGGTTGTATTTGGTACCGTCTTTCTTGGTGTTCTTTTCGCACCATCCAAAGAGCGGGTTGTTCTCCCAGTCGAGTGAATCCTCGTAGTATTTCTGCATCTGCCAACCGCGGTAGTTGGCCTTGTCGGGCTTCTTGGCGGTGAGCACGCCGCGCAGGTATTCGCGGAAATAAGTGGCCAACCCTTCCTTGTGGTCCACACGGTTGTACTTCAGTTTCAGAGGCAATGCCTGGAGGGAGTCGCGCTCGGCTTCCGTAATATATCCCGCTTTCCGCATCTGGTCGAGCACCACATTGCGCCGTCCGCGGGAACGTTCATTGTAGCGCACCGGATTATAGAGAGACGGATTCTTGCACATGCCCACCAACGTAGCCGCTTCCTCAATCTTCAAATCTTTCGGTTCGCAACCGAAGTAGGTAAAGGCAGCAGTCTTGATGCCTACCGCATTGTTCAGGAAATCGAACTTGTTGAGATACATGGTGAGGATTTCCTCTTTTGTATAGTAACGCTCCAGCTTTACGGCAATCACCCATTCGATGGGCTTCTGGAACAGACGTTCCATCACATTGTCGGCACTGGGAGAATAAAGCTGTTTGGAAAGCTGCTGGGTGATGGTACTGCCACCGCCGGCATTCTTCTGCATCAGGATACCGCGCTTCACTACGGCACGCGTCAGGGCGTAGGCGTCAATGCCCGAATGTTCGGCAAAACGTACATCTTCCGTAGCTATCAAGGCGTTGATGATATTGGGCGACAAATCATTGTATCCCACAAACACGCGGTTTTCCTTACTATAGGAATAAGTACCCAATACTTTTCCGTCCTCGGAAAAGACTTCTGTGGCAAATTTGTAATTCGGATTTTCCAGGTCTTCCACCGGAGGCATATAGCCTATCCAGCCCTTGGCTATGGAAAAGAATATAAAGACACACACCAGCGAAATCAGTGCGATGAAAATCCATAGGATTTTGACGACTTTCCTTATCATGTTTCAGTTGCTAAAATCAAAGTTCAATAATAGGGCAAAGGTACGGAAATATATTGGATGTGCCTATGCTTTTTATATCTTTTTCAGGATAAGATTTCCGGCATTCACAAAAAAAACGCCCGTTTATTTTAATGGAAACTGTCAGTGAAATGCAAAACGATTGCAAAATAATTAGAAAACTTGAAGAAAAAATCGGAAAGGAAAAACACATCGTAATGAGCTATAATACAGATTGAAACAATGAAAACTTGCCCTCGCGCGCGTAAGAGGAGATAAGATAAGAAGAGAAGAGAAAAAAACGACGTTGTCGTTAAAAAGAACGACGGCGACGGCGTAAAGAGATACCACACTTCACTGTCCGGAATGCCACACTTCGACAAGGCAAACGCCGCACTTGACTAAGGCAAATGCCACACTTGAACATTCGCGAAATGCGGCATTTACTTTGTCGAAGTGTGGCATTTCGGATGATGAAGTGTGGCATTCCGGACAACAAGCCACACGGTTAAAAAAACAGCCCATATTTCGCAAAAAACTTCCCCGCATATTTCCGTAGCCCGCATATTTTCCGTAACTTTACACTCTCGAAAAGTATAAATGAATTCAACGATATGGAAAACAGAAGTTTAGTCACCATTGCCGAGCATAGCCGGGAAAAAATCCTCTATATGCTCGAGATGGCGAAAGAGTTTGAAGCCCATCCCAATCGGCATATATTGGACGGGAAAGTAGTTGCCACCTTATTTTTCGAGCCTTCCACCCGTACACGCCTCAGTTTCGAGACTGCCGCCAACCGGCTTGGAGCACGTGTCATCGGGTTCAGCGACCCAAAGGCCACCAGCTCATCCAAGGGCGAGACGCTGAAAGACACCATCAAGATGGTGAGCAACTATGCCGACATCATCGTGATGCGCCACCACCTCGAAGGGGCCGCACGCTATGCCAGTGAAGTCACCACCGTGCCCATTGTGAATGCCGGAGACGGTGCCAACCAGCATCCCTCACAAACCATGCTCGATCTCTACTCCATCTACAAGACACAAGGCACACTGGAGAACCTGAACATTTTTCTGGTCGGCGACTTGAAGTACGGCCGTACCGTCCACTCCCTGCTGATGGCCATGCGCCACTTCAACCCCACTTTCCACTTCATCGCTCCCGACGAGTTGCGGATGCCCGAAGAATACAAAATCTACTGCCGCGAGCACAACATCAAGTACGTGGAACATACGGACTTTACGGAAGAAATCATTGCTGATGCCGACATCCTCTACATGACCCGTGTGCAGCGCGAGCGCTTCACCGACCTTATGGAGTACGAGCGGGTGAAGAATGTCTACATCCTGCGCAACAAGATGCTGGAACATACCCGTCCCAACCTGCGCATCCTGCATCCGCTGCCCCGTGTCAACGAAATAGCCTATGATGTGGACGACAATCCCAAGGCATACTATTTCCAGCAGGCACAAAACGGACTGTATGCCCGTGAAGCTATTCTGTGCGATGTACTGGGCATCACGCTGGATGAGGTGAAAAAGAGTAAAGGAGTAATTCAGTAGAATCGTCTAATAACTAATATTTCAAGATGTTAAGCGAAAAGAAACAGGAATTGCAGGTTGCTGCTCTGGAAAACGGCACTGTAATAGACCATATACCCTCCGAGAGACTGTTTACCGTAGTCTCCCTGCTCGGACTGGAACACATGAGCAACAATATCACCATCGGCTTCAACCTCAAGAGCAAGAAGCTGGGCACGAAAGGCATCATCAAGATTGCCGACAAGTTCTTCTGCGACGAAGAGATAAACCGTATCGCCGTGGTGGCTCCCAATGTAAAACTGAACATTATCCGCGACTACGAAGTGGTGGAGAAACGCGAAGTCCGCCTGCCCGAAGAGCTGCGCGGAATCGTGAAATGCGCCAACCCGAAGTGCATCACGAACAATGAGCCTATGCCTACGTTGTTTCATGTCGTGGATAAGGACAATTGCGTCATCAAATGTCACTACTGCGAAAAGGAGCAGACCAGAGAAGATATTGAGATTATATGAAAGAAGACTGGAAACCCGGAACCATGATTTATCCGCTGCCCGCCGTACTGGTGAGCTGCGGAAGCACTCCGGAGGAATATAACATTCTGACTATCGCATGGACGGGGACGATTTGTACGAACCCGCCCATGTGCTACATCTCCGTACGCCCCGAACGCCACTCCTACGACATCATCAAGCGGAATATGGAATTCGTCATCAACCTCACCACGAAAGATATGGCACGGGCCACGGACTGGTGTGGCGTACGCTCCGGAAAGGACTACAACAAATTCGAGGAAATGCATCTGACACCGGGGAAAAGCACCGTAGTCAGCGCGCCTCTTATCGAGGAATCACCGCTTTGCATAGAATGCCGGGTAAAGGAGATTATGGCTCTCGGTTCGCACGACATGTTTATAGCGGATGTGGTAAATGTACGTGCCGATACCCGTAATCTGAACCCTGAAACCGGCAAACTGGAACTGGCGGAAACGAATCCCTTGGTCTATGTGCACGGTGGATATTATGAGCTGGGAGAAAAGATAGGCAAATTCGGATGGTCAGTAGAGAAAAAGAAGTAATAATGCGATAAAGGTTTTAAGAGATGGAGTTGCGACGAATCTTGATGGGCTTATATCTGTTGGCCTTCCCCGCCATGATGTGGGGACAGACTCCGGTTGTGCCCGGTACTGCCGACGAAGAGCATTCCGGACACCGCAAGGAAACTCCGGTCAATTTCGGTTTCAAAGGCGGTTTCACCTCTTCCTTGTTCCTTGTATCCCAGTTCAGTGTCAACGGAGTACCCATTGACGAAGTGCAGAACAATTACAAGATAGGATATTTCGGTTCCCTTTTCATGCGGATAAACTTCGACCGCCACTTCCTGCAACCGGAAATATCCTACAACATCAACCGGTGCAACATCACCTTCGAGAAACCTCTGCCCGAAGACGCCGCATCAGGAGCCCGGCTGGAGGAAGCCTCCATTACATCGTCCATCCACAGTATAGACATCCCCGTCATCTACGGATACAACTTCATCAAGGAGGGGCCGTACAGCCTTGCCGTCTTTGGAGGACCCAAAGTGCGCTATATATGGGACAGGAAAAGTGACATCGACTTCGAGAATTTCGACCAGGTGAATATCCGTGAAAGGCTGCGTCCGCTCAATCTCAGTTTCACCGTCGGCGTATCCGTCACCATCTCACGCGTCTTTTTCGACTTCCGTTACGACATGGGGCTGCACAACATCTCCAAGAGCGTGACATACGATATTCCGGCCGACAACAACGCTGCTGACGAAAACACGAAAAACGAAATCCGTTTTCACCGCAGGGACAATGTGCTGAGTTTTTCTTTCGGAGTGTTCTTTTGACAGTAAATTTCTTCCTTTTCTTTCAATTTATTCATTTATTTCCCGTAAATTTGTGCGCTTAATAAGAGAACACAGATTTATCAAACTTATCTAATAAGCAGAATGAAAAGAGATGATTTAATTTTCGAACTTATCGAAAAAGAACACCAACGTCAGCTCAAAGGCATTGAACTGATTGCATCAGAGAACTTTGTAAGTGACCAGGTTATGCAGGCAATGGGCTCCTGCCTCACCAACAAGTATGCTGAAGGATACCCCGGCAAGCGTTACTATGGTGGTTGTGAGGTAGTGGACCAGAGTGAGCAGATTGCCATCGACCGCTTGAAACAGATTTTCGGCGCAGAATGGGCCAACGTACAGCCGCACTCCGGTGCACAAGCCAATGCAGCCGTATTCCTCGCCGTGCTCAATCCGGGCGACAAATTCATGGGACTGAACCTTGCACACGGCGGTCACCTCTCCCATGGCTCACTGGTCAACACTTCCGGTATTATCTATACTCCCTGCGAATACAATCTGAACCAGGAAACCGGACGTGTGGACTATGACCAGATGGAAGAAGTTGCCCTGCGCGAGAAACCCAAAATGATTATCGGCGGCGGTTCTGCTTATTCCCGCGAATGGGACTACAAGCGCATGCGCGAAATCGCGGACAAGATAGGTGCCATCCTAATGATTGACATGGCTCATCCTGCCGGACTGATTGCAGCCGGTGAACTGGATAACCCCGTGAAATATGCCCACATCGTGACCTCCACTACCCACAAGACTCTGCGTGGTCCTCGCGGTGGCGTTATCATGATGGGTAAGGACTTCCCCAACCCCTGGGGCAAGAAAACTCCGAAGGGAGAAATCAAGATGATGTCCCAGTTGCTGGATTCAGCCGTATTCCCCGGTATCCAAGGTGGTCCGCTAGAACATGTCATCGCAGCCAAAGCCGTTGCCTTCGGCGAAATCCTGCAACCGGAATGGAAAGAATATGCCAAGCAGGTGAAGAAAAACGCCGCTGTCCTGGCACAAGCCTTGATAGACCGTGGCTTCACCATCGTTTCCGGCGGTACGGACAACCACTCCATGCTGGTAGACCTGCGCAGCAAATATCCCGATTTGACCGGTAAGGTTGCCGAGAAGGCGTTGGTATCTGCCGACATCACCGTAAACAAGAACATGGTTCCGTTTGACAGCCGCTCGGCTTTCCAGACTTCCGGTATCCGTCTGGGTACTCCTGCCATCACAACCCGTGGTGCCAAGGAAGACCTGATGCTCGAAATTGCCGAGATGATTGAAACCGTTCTGTCCAACGTAGACAACGAACAAGTCATCGCAGAGGTACGTGCACGCGTCAATGCGAAGATGAAAGAATACCCGCTGTTTGCTTATTAATAAGCAAACAGAATTAAAAATTAAGAATTAAAAATTAAAGGCTGCGCAATGTTCGCTTTGAACTGCGCAGCCTTTAATTTTTAATTCTAAACGCGCTCCGCGCGTTTAGCTCAGCCCTTCTATATTTCCGTCCACAATATCAATGTGTTCGGCTTGTGGTTTCTTGGGTAATCCCGGCATACGGAGAATTTCACCGGCGATGGCTACAATCATTTCCGCACCGTTATTGACCACAATATCCTTGATGTGGAACTCAAAGTTGTTGACTGCACCGTATATCTTCGGGTCGGCAGAGAAGGAGTACTGCGTCTTGGCGATACAGACGGGGTAATGGCTGATACCCATCTGCTCTATCAGTTTGATAACCTTGCGGGAGTGGAGACTGTAAGTCACTACGCTTGCCCCGTAGAGGTTGCAGGCTACCTTTTCTATTTTACGTTCCACGCAATCGCTCTCTTCGTAGGTGAAGGTCAGCGGTTCGGATGGTTTGTTCTCGATAGTATCTACTACCAGATTGGCAAGGTCAACGGCTCCCTCTCCTCCTTTGGCAAAGGCGTTGTTCACGGCAAAACCTACCTCAAGCTTTTCTTCGCAATGGCGGCGGATAGCTTCCACCTCCTCGTCCGTATCACTGGCAAAACGGTTGAATGCCACGATGACCTGCTGGCCGAATGAACGCAAATTGCGTACATGCTTGTCCAGATTGCCGAAGCCCTCTTTCAGTCCTTCCATATTGGGTTCCTTGATGCGGTCCAGACTGACACCGCCATGCATCTTCAGTCCTTGTGCGGTAGCAACGATTATCGTCAGCTTGGGCTGTAGGCCGCTCTTGCGGCACTTGATGTTGTAGAACTTCTCCGCACCCAGGTCAGCCCCGAAACCGGCTTCCGTCACTACATAATCGCCGAATGTCATGGCCATTTTTGTGGCAAGAATGGAGTTGCAACCATGGGCAATATTTGCGAACGGTCCTCCATGAACAAAAGCAGCAGAGCCTTCGGTAGTCTGTACCAAGTTGGGGTTGATAGCATCTTTCAACAGTACGGTAATGGCACCGGCTACTCCTAACTCCTTCACTGTGAAAGGAGTACCATCGAAACGGAATCCCAGAATAATATTTTCAATACGGCGACGGAGGTCGTCGAGGTCCGTTGCCAGACAGAGAATAGCCATAATTTCGGAAGCCGGGGTAATATCGAAGCCCGACTCCTCGGTAATGCCGTTGGTGCTCGGTCCCAATCCGGTGACAATGCTCCGCAAGGAACGGTCATTCACATCAAGTACGCGCCGCCAGATGATTTCTTTCAGTCCGAAGCCGTCTGCCTGATGCTGGTACAAGTAATTGTCGAGCAAAGCGGAAATCATGTTGTGTGCGGAGGTAATGGCGTGAAAGTCGCCCGTAAAGTGCAGGTTTATCTTCTCCATGGGCAGCACCTGGGCATATCCTCCACCGGCAGCACCGCCTTTCATGCCGAAGCAAGGACCTAACGAGGGTTCGCGTAAAGCCACAATCGCTTTCTTGCCAATCTTGTTCAGCCCCAATGCCAGCCCGATGGACACGGTTGTTTTACCGATACCCGCTTTCGTAGCCGTGATAGCCGTCACCAGTATCAGATTGCTCTTCTTCACTTTCTCTTCATCAATCAGATGCGTAGGAATCTTGGCTATGTAACGGCCATAGTTCTCTACTTCGTCACGCGGGATATCCACACTTTCAGCCACCTGCTTTATCTTCTTCAGCTCTATGCTGCGGGCTATTTCAATGTCCGATTTCATACAGAGTCTTTTCTTTAAATAACAACTTTAATGTTTTGAAAGTTGCAAAAGTACGAAAGATGTGGCAAAGTACAAAGGAATACCGTATTTTCACCTGACCACCTGCATCTTCTATCTATTTGAACCGCGACGTATCCACTGCCTCCCGTTGCTTCTCCTTATATCCACCGAATTTATAGGTGAACGATACGCCGAATTCGCGGAAGCATGAGTAATGATTCGTCACATTCTGCGTCTTGAAACGGATGCGGGGAGAAATCTGTCCCGTCTCAAAAATATCGTTGCAATAGAGGTTGAGAATGGCTTTGTTCTTGGCGAAGCCGTAGCGCAGGGCAATATTCACATTGCCCGACGTAGGCAGGTCGTAGATGCCCTGAATGGCTTTACTATGCACAAATCCGGTCACCGTCAGCTTCAAGTCGGGTTTGGTGGAGAGAGTAAAAGTATTGTTCATCTGGGCAATGCCATAGCATTGCTTTCTATCGAAAGGAATATCCCAGAAATCACCATCCTTTTCGCGATGCCACAAGCCGATGAGGGTAAGACGAGAATTCAACCAATTCTTCACCTTAAACGGTATAGAGGCTTGTATACCTGCTTGTTGCTGATAATCAAAATTGAGTGTCTTGTAGATTTCAACCAGACGTTCGGAAGATTGGTAGAGCGTCTGTACGGAGTAGTCCTTGGTATGGTTGAACCAAGCGCTGAAGATGTATTTGCTCTTCAAAATATAGGTCATTTTAAGCTCATACTCTTGCGCCGGTTTCAGCAACGGATTACCATGCAGCTCAGAGTATCCGCCACCGATGTAAGAGACGGCATCCTGCACCGCCCAGTAGTCGGGATAGTCCTTGTCGCTGCTCAGAGAGAGCTGAAGGATATGTCCCGGTGACGGCATATAGTTCAAGTTGACGATGGGATACCAGTCCCACTGGTTCCAGACGGGAGTCTTGTAATGCTCCACAGCCAGGGAAGCGTCCAAAGCGAGTTTGTCGCCGAAACTCTTGCTGAAACCTGCATAGATATTCCAGGTCTGTTCGCGGCGGCGGGACTTCATATTGCTTAAGGCATCTGAGGAGGTCAGTTGTTCGCCGGTTTCGGGGTCGTAATAATATTGGTAGCTGTTGTCGATGCTGGTAGTATAGATGGCTCCGTAATTCAAATCCCAACCTTTTCCCAGACTGTGCTCCTGGGCCAGAAAGAATTTCCATCGGTTGATGCGTTGGCAATCTTCGGTGTAGAAGTCAAGTTCCTCATCCTGCATGCGGCTATGCAGCAACTGGTCGGACGGGGAACGGTAGTAGGTCAGTTCGGCACCGGCTTTGAGGCCGAAAGGGGTACGATAGTCCAGACGGCCGTTGTGCAGCCAGTCGGTGCTATTGCCATGAGTTGTGGACACCTGCGTGCCCGTCACGCCCGTCCAGTTGTGGGAGGTGGAATAGCCACCGTTATAGACGAAACTCAGCTGATGGTCCTTGGCGATGTTATAGTCCGCCCCTACCCTGAAATTATGGGTATGGCTGCGGCCACGGCCCACCTCATATGTTGTCATGGGGTGAACCGAGCCGTCTGCCAGGGTGTGCACAGCCTCTTTGTCGGTAGTAGAGTAGCCCCGGCCATGGCTGTGCGAGTAAAGAAAATCTGCTGAGAATTTATTTTTGCTGAAGAGCAGGCTGGCGCGTTCCTCAAAGCCTTCGTTATGCTTCTGGCGATACTTGGCATAGAGTTCGCCTTGCCAGGAGTCTGGGCCGCCTGCCGATTGTTTCAAGGTGATATTGATCAGTGCGCCACGCACCTGGTAGCGTGCAGGGGCGTTGTACATCACTTCCGCCTTCTCTATGCGGCTGGCAGGGATGCTGCGCAGCAAGGAATAGAGCTGCTCGGTGCTGAGGGTGGTTACTTTGCCGTCCAGGATAACGGTGACTCCCTGGCCTGCCAACTGCAGCCCTCCATTCATCTCGATGACGCCAGGAAGCTCTTTCACGGCATCGTAGGCATTGTCTACGGGGAGGTTCTGGATAAGGCGGGGCAGGTCGTACACCAGCTTGCCTTGCGCTGCCTTAACGATGGGACGTTCACCGGTAATCATCACTTCCGGCAAGGTCTGATAAAGACTGTCCAGACGGGCATCGGTCGTGATAAGGCTGTCGGCGCTGAGGATGCGGTTGTCGTCCGCACCGGAGGTGGTTGCAGTACCGTTGTTCTCTTGTGCCGAAAGGCTGATGCTCAAAGCACAGCATACAATAGGGAGTAAATAGAATCGTTTCATGTTCTTCTTTTTATTTATGTTTATATTCTTCTTCTGCAAATCTTCGTCTGCAAAGTACGGCAGAATCAGCAGAAACTTGTGTTATCAGCGGCTTACCAAGTGTTATCCAGTGTTATCGGGAGTGTTATTTAGTCTTATCGGATGATAGGGTTCACAATATTAATCTTACCTTTGTATGTATAAAAGTAACCGGAAACAAACATGAAACTGCCATTCAAATATATTGCCATACTTGTCATCGTCTCCCTGGCCGGCATCTTCGCCTACCAAGCCTACTGGCTGACGGGGCTCTACCATACCATGCACAGTGAAATGGAAAGGGACATCACCGAAGCCATGCGCATGAGCGACTATAACGAAATGATGATACGCGTGGATAAAATGAAGCAGGACGACATAAACCACGGTGAAGTCAGCGTATCAGCCGGATACAGCGATGACGGAAAATCATTTGTCCGTAGCAGTACCACCATCTCCCGTGAAGATTCTTTGGACAACACCACCCTGCACGAAACCTTCATGCCCAAAGGAGACAGTGTTTACGTGACCCACCCGAACGATTCAACCCGCGTGGAAGTCAGTGTCAGGGACTCAGACAGCTCTCCCCAATCCGCATTGAGTGCCAAAGGGGGACTGGATGTGATTTTGCGCGACCAAAACAGTATGCTGGAACTCGCCACCTACTTCCAGCGCGGACTGCATTCGGGACTGGACATCATTTCCGACCCCGACGTAGTGCTTTATGACAGCCTGCTGACTTCATTCCTGCATGACCGTAACATCAATCTTCCCCATAGGCTGCTACATCTTCACAAAGGCAGCAAATGGGACTCTACCATTCTCTATATAGATACATTGGTAAACATCGGTACCCCCGGCTATGTGCCTACCTCAAAAGCCGTGGAATATAATTATTCTTTCGACATCAATACAAATCAAAGCTACCGTCTCATCATGGAACCGGCCGGCATGTTGGTCTTGCGACAGATGTCGGGCATTCTCACCACATCATTCGTTATTCTGATCGTACTCGCTTTCTCCTTCTGGTTCCTGATACGCACCATCCTGAAACAGAAGACACTGGAAGAGATGAAGAGCGATTTCACCAACAACATCACCCACGAACTGAAAACCCCCATCGCCGTAGCATATGCCGCCAACGACGCTCTGCTCAACTTCAACCAAGCGGAGGAAAAGGCCCAACGCGACAAATACCTGCGTATCTGCCAGGAACAGCTTCAGCGCCTCAGTGGACTGGTTGAACAGATACTTTCCATGAGTATGGAACGCCGCAGGACTTTCCGCCTGCACCCGGAGGAGTTTGCAATACGTGATATTCTGGAAACGCTCATCGAACAACACAAGCTGAAAGCGGAAAGCTCCGTCCACATATCGGTGGACATCGAACCGGAAGATCTGAGCGTACTTGCCGACCGTACGCATTTCAGCAACATCATCAGCAACCTGATAGACAACGCCATCAAATATTCGCACGGAGAAGCCGAAGTGACCATCCATTGCCGCAAGATGGCCGTCGAAGGGCAGAATGAACAGACCGAAATCTCTGTCAGCGACCACGGTATCGGTATTGCTCCCGAGAAGCAGAAGCACATCTTCGACAAATTCTACCGCGTACCCACGGGTAATCTGCACGATGTGAAAGGCTATGGGCTAGGATTGTTCTATGTGAAGACCATGATAGAGAAGCATGGTGGCAGCGTATCGGTAAAGAGTGAGTTGGGAAAAGGAAGTACCTTTACGATAAGGATATGATAACATTATTTGTTAGGGTACTTTACATTACTTGTTAAGGAGCTTTACATTACTTGTAACAAAAGCGACAATTATGGAAAAGATAACCGTACTTTTGGTTGAGGACGAACAGACCCTCGCCATGATTATCAAGGACACATTGGAAGGGCAGAACTTCATCATCCACACCGCAGCAGACGGTGAAGAGGGATTGCGCAAGTTCTTCGACCTCCGTCCCGACGTGCTGGTGGCAGACGTGATGATGCCCCGCATGGACGGCTTTGAAATGGTGCGCCGCATCCGGCAGACCGACAAACAGACCCCGGTACTGTTCCTTACCGCCCGCTCCACCATCAACGATGTGGTGGAAGGGTTTGAGCTGGGTGCCAACGACTACCTGAAAAAGCCTTTCGGAATGCAGGAACTCATTATCCGCATAAAGGCCCTGGTAGGCAAAGCTTTTTCCTTTACAGAGGAAAAGCCCAAAGAAACTACCGTTTTTGAAATCGGTGACTACCGTTTCAATTCCGTCACTCAACGACTTGCTTTTGCAGGCACCCCGACTTCACCTAACGCGGATACGGAAGTGGAACTCTCCCACCGCGAGTCCGAGATACTGAAACGTCTTTGCGAGAACCGTAACCAGGTGGTCAACACCCAGAATGTATTGCTCGACCTCTGGGGAGACGACAGCTTCTTCAACTCCCGCAGCCTGCATGTGTTCATCACCAAACTGCGGCATAAACTGGCCGGAGACGAGCGCATCCGTATCGTCAATGTGCGGGGAATAGGATATAAACTAATAGTGAACTAAACTAAAACTAAACTACTATTTATGAGAAAGTTATTATTCATTACTTTTATCTGTTCCTCACTCTGCGCCTATGCACAGAGCGAGATTCCGGAAGACACAATAAAGAACCGGCCTCCCGTAAAGAAAGAGCAGATTCCCTTTTCTCCAAAAGAGAACAAGCGTACGGGCCTTGATGAAAGCCAGCCCCAACAAAGTCTGCAAGACGAACAGCAGGAAGAGATAAATCTCCATCTCCCTCCCTCCGACTATGTGGAGCCCCTGCCCTGGACGGACATGAAGAAGATACACTTTCAGAAGAACATCTTTGAATGGGACTTCCAGCGTTTCGCCGATTTCCTGCTCTCGCCGGAAGTCGTACTGACGATGTACGGCAGCCATAACACCTATCCTGCAATGGGCTCCATCATGCAGGCTGGCGCAGGAGTCACTTATTACAGTCCCGACGGACATTGGGAATTGAGCGGAGGGGTATATGCCGCCCACTATTCCATCTCTACCCCCTCCTCCATTGCTGGCGCCCGATATGCCAAAAGGGATGCCCCCCGGGGTACCCAATGGGACGTAGGTTACAATGCCTCCGTATCCTACCGCATCAATCCCTACATGCGCCTGCATGCCTTCGGCCAGTATTCGGGCTACGGGAGAAGTAACTCCTTTCATGGATATATGAACCCGATGTATCCGCAAAGCGGTTATGGCATGGTACTGGAACTGAAAGTGACGGACTGGCTCGACCTCAACGGAGGGATGGAACGAAGATACGACCCCACCAAAATGAAATGGGTAAATTCGCCCATTTTCGCCCCTACCATTCGTATAAAGAAATAGAAATAATACAAAGATATTTCCGGAAATAGAGGGAAACGAGTATCTTTGTTCAGTCTGCCCCTATGCGGCAGACAGCAACTGAAATTGTGAACAAAGAACTATGAAACGAATCTTCTTCTGCATCATCATTTTACTTGCAGGCATGTCATCCGTCAGCGCACAGAGCGAGATGCCTGCCGATACGGTACGTACTGCAGTACATGGCGAAGCGTCTCCCGAAGGCATGTCTCCGTCTGAAAAGGAGCTTCTGCCGGACGTGAAGAATTACGACGGCTTCCTGCTGGATATGGGGCTGATGAATCTGTCTGCCCCCACTCTTCCCAAATTCACCTTGGAGATACCGGATGCCAGCAAGGACTATAGCCGCATCTTCCAGTTGAACCCGAACGTGACTTATTCACAAGGCCTTTCGAACATATTCTCACTCAGCAACTCCCGGTATTTCAGTTCAAACCCCTTCGGACTGACGGGCTTCTGGGGCTCTACCGACAACCTGCAAATGGGAAGTTTCACTTTGAAGAACGGCATGCGCATCCATACGTACGGCGAATATGACAAGGACGGCTGGAAAGTGCCCAACCCTTCCGCACTGCCTTGGGAAAAGAACAATTTCAAAGGGGCGTTCGAGCTGAAATCAGCCAACGGAGCCTTTGGCATACGCATCGAGGTACAGCAGGGCAGACACGTGCCCTATTGATGCCCATCACTTAACAACAGAATCAATGACAAGAAAGAAAATACTGGTGATAGGCGCCAACGGTTTTACCGGCAGACGCATCCTGGATGATTTGTCCCGCAACTTGTCTTACCAGACAACGGGCTGTTCCCTGCACGACGACATTTGTCCCCATTCGGGCAACTATCGCTTTATCCGCACGGATATATGCAACCGCCAGGCGGTGGAAAAGCTTTTCCAGGAAGTACAGCCGGATGTTGTAATCAATACCTCCGCCCTCTCCGTCCCCGATTATTGCGAAACGCACCATGCAGAAGCGGATGCCGTCAACATTACTGCCGTGGAGCATCTGGCAGAATGCTGTGAGGCGGGAGGCAGCCGTTTTATCCATCTTTCCACCGACTTCGTTTTCGGTGGTGATACGGACCGACCCTATACGGAGGAGGATATTCCCGCTCCCGTTAATTATTACGGCTACACCAAACTGGAAGGTGAGAAACGTATCGCTGCCGTTTGCAGGGATTATGCCATCGTGCGCGTAGTGGTGGTGTACGGTGCCGCCCTGCCCGGACAGCATGGAAATGTGCTCCAACTGGTGGCAAACAGATTAAGGAACAATGAGGAAGTGTTCGTCGTATCCGACCAATGGCGTACGCCCACCTTCGTGGGAGACGTGTCGCAAGGAGTGGAGAAGCTGATAAGTCATCCGCAAAACGGTATCTATCATCTCTGTGGCAGCGAGTGCCTGACCATTGCAGACATCGCTTATCGGGTAGCGGACGTATTGGGGCTGAATCGCTCGCTCATCCGTCCCGTCACCACGAAGGAGATGAACGAAAAGACACCACGTCCCCGTTTCAGCGGGCTGAGTATAGAAAAGGCACACCGGGAACTGGGGTATCAGCCGCGCACGCTGGAGGAAGGAATAAAGCAGATGTTCGGATGGTAAATGATGCAGTCGGATGGTAAATGATGCAGGTTGAGGATGGCAGCAGATTCGACTACAGCAACTCCGGCTCTGCCAGTCCTTTCTCTTTGCGATACACACGTACCATCTCCAGAATCACATCTCCATATTTCTCCGCCCCTTTCTTTCCGAAATACGGAATGCGTACAAGCATAGCCTTATCCGAAGGAAGCAGATTGCTGATACCCAGAATTGCCTTCTGCTGAATGACGGTGTATACGGGCAACCCCAACGCGGAAGCTTCTGCATTGCGCCATGCCACCAAGCGGTTGTAAAGTTCCGGATGCAACACATCCGTGGGTACTTCAACAGCCGCAGCATCGCGTTTCCGCTCACGCGGACGTTTCTCTTTATCAGCCTGCTTACTGCTTCCCTGCCCTTCTTTGGCAGCGGCACTTCTCCCTTTGCCTTTACCCTTCTGCAAAGCCGAATCATCAATGGAAAGCAGTGCTTTCTGCTTCAAGTATTCTGCCACATGGAAACCATTCTCCAGCACATAATCCAGCAAATCAGTCTTCAAGTCAAACATTTCCTCCAGCTCCTCCATGGCATCCCGGAGCTTCTTCTTCAACTCTTTATTATCAGAAGTTACCGCACTCGCCATCACCGCATCCAGCGGTTGCAACTGCTCTTGAAAATAAGTGGCGGCAGCGTGTATGCGCCCCTGCAAAGTCGGGTCGGCTGCATAGTCCTGCGCAGTATCAATCAGGCGGGTATACTGGATACCGAACTTCTGGGCCACTTTCGTCACTTTGTCGTGAAAACGTTCCACTTCCTCCTTGCAGGCTGCGAGTTGCTTGGGAAAGAGCTTGTACAAGTGTTCGTCTATCAGCCGCACATACCGCCGCAAAGCCTGCTCCATGGGCTGGAAATCGAACAAGCCCGACAGCAGTTCCAGGAAATAGGTCTGCTGCAAGGAACGGAAGCGTTTCTCGTCCGGCTCGTTTCTCCGTGCCTCCATCGTGAAGGTATCTACTGCATGGTCACTGATAACGGCCTTTGCAGAAAGCGGGGCACTGAGCACCACTCCCTCCAATGTCTTGCAGCGGCTCAGAGCCACATAGGTCTGCCCATGCGCAAAGGAGGCACCGGCATCAATCACGGCACGTTCAAACGTCAGTCCCTGGCTTTTGTGAATGGTAATCGCCCACGCCAGCTTCAGCGGATATTGCCGGAATGTTCCTTCAATATCTTCTGTAATCTCCTTGGTTTCCTCATCAAGCACGTATTTGGCATTCGTCCACTCTTCCTCCTGAAGTAAGAAGGTAGCGTCGCTTCCCTTACTGCGCACTTCAATTCCATCTGCCGACACGGCTGTCACCTCTCCAATCATGCCATTGTAGTAACGGTGCTCACCGGAGGTGTCGTTCTTCACAAACATTACCTGGGCACCGCGTTTCAGTTCCAGTACTTCATCCGTGGGATAGGAATATTCGGGAAACTTTCCGTCAATCTTGGCACGAAAGGCATACGAGCGTCCCGGAAGTTGTTCCAGCTCATGGTCATTAATCCGTTGGGCCTGATAATTGTGGGTCACCAGGCGGATGTATCCTTCTTCTTTATCTGGTACGAAATTGGGAATATACCGGCGGTTCAAGGCTTCCAGCACTTGCCCGTCACAACGGTTTTCGCGAATGCGGTTCAGTAATTCAAGAAAAGTCCCGTCGTTCTGCCGATAGACTTTCTTTAGCTCTATGGTGCAATATTCCGTCTGCTTCAAGGCCTGGCTGGAGAAGAAATAAGGCGTGTCATAGTATTTGCGCAGCATCTGCCACTCATCGTCTTTCACTACGGGAGACAGCTGCTGTAAGTCGCCAATCATCAGCAGTTGCACGCCGCCAAAGGGTTTGTTCCGGTCGCGGAACCGCCTCAAGACGGCATCCACCGAATCGAGCAAGTCGGCACGGACCATACTGATTTCATCGATGACCAATAAATCTATGCTGCGTATAATGTTGATTTTCTCTTTCCCGTAACGAAAACGGTAGGTTGCCTTGCCATCTGCGCTGAATGAGCTTTCGGGCACATAAGGAGCGAAAGGTACTTGGAAAAAGGAGTGGATGGTGACACCGCCTGCATTGATAGCGGCAATTCCCGTCGGTGCAAGTACAATCATCCGTTTCGGACTCTCTGCCCTCAGTTTTCGCAGGAAAGTTGTCTTACCGGTACCTGCCTTGCCGGTCAAAAAAAGATGAGTGCCTGTGTTTTCAATGAATTGCCATGCAAGCGCTATTTCGGGATTATTCTCCATTGATATGTTTATTATTCAACCAATCCGCTCTCTCTCAGAATGATACGGATTTCATCAGTAGCCATATATGATAATAGGACAAAGATAGCGGTTATTTCGTTATCCTTGTCCTATTATTCCATTTATTTGTACCCATCCTGAGAAAGCCCTTTACGGGGCGATCCGGGCTATTTCAAGCTACCGCCGATAATATCGAGCAGCTCATTCGTAATGGCCTGCTGACGGCTCTTGTTATACTGTTTCGTCAAATCTTGAATCAACTCGTTGGCATTATCTGTCGCCGTCTGCATGGCAAGCATACGGGCAGCATGTTCCGAAGTATTGGAATCGAGAAGCACGGTAAATATCTTCTGACTCAACACTTTTGGCAGAAGTTCCGCTATCAGTTCGCCGACGGAAGGTTCCACAATGTAATCATTATTAAAACTGCGGGCATCCTCCGGTACATCTTCTGCCGCCTCCTGCGCTACTTGCGTCAGGTCAATGGGCAGATAATTCTCGCGGAGCAGCACCTGCGAACCCATCGATTTGAAGTGATGGTAAATCAGCTCCACATGGTCAATCTGCTTTTCCACAAACTCATGCATCAACTTCTCTGCCAGCTCATACGCTTCAACGTACGAAGGCTTGTCTGCCATCACCTGGTAGCTGCCTTGCGGCACATATCCCATTTTCTTGACGGCTTCCTCCACCTTTCTCCCAACGGGATATATCAGAATATTCTCCTTGCCCAGCGACTGGTAATCTTCCAAAGCCCGTTCCAGCATCTTCGCCACATTCGAGTTGAATGCACCGCACAAGGAACTATTGGACGAAAACGCCACGACCGCTACCCTTGTCACGGGTCTTTTCTCGGTATAGGGCGACTCGAAAGAAGCATCCGTACGCAGAAAGTTCGTCAGAATCTCACTCAGCTTCCGTTGATAAGGCAGCATATTCTCAATCCGCCCCTGCGCCTTATGCAGTTTGGCAGATGCCACCATCTTCATAGCCGATGTTATCTGGCGTGTACTCTTGACGGAGCTTATTCTATTTTTTACCTCTTTCAGTGAAGACATATATCTATTTACGATTTAATTATTTACGATTTACGATTGAGGTAACTTCTGCCTGCGTCCGATTTACAACTTACCATATAGAGTAACTCCAATCGTAAATCGTAAATCGTCCAATCGTAAATCACATGAATTGCCTTGCAACCGCCTCTGCCGTCTCCTCAATCTTCTTGCAGACATCGTCATTGATGGCACCCGTCTTTAAAACGTCGAGTACCTCCATGCGATAGTTCATCTCAAGAGACTCAAGGAAGTTGCGTTCAAACTCGCTGACCTTGTCCAAAGGAACATTCCTCAACAAGCCGTGCGTGCCGCAATAAAGAATGGCAATCTGCTTTTCTACCGGCATCGGGCTGTATTGGGGCTGTACCAGCAGGCGTGTATTCTTCTGTCCCTTGTCGATGGTCAATGCCGTCACGGGGTCCATATCGCCACTGAACTTGGTAAACGCTTCCAGCTCCCGGTACTGTGCCTGGTCAATCTTTAATGTACCTGCCACCTTCTTCATAGCCTTGACTTGGGCATTACCACCCACACGGCTCACAGAGATACCCACGTCAATGGCCGGACGGTTACCCTGGTTGAAGAGGTTCGTATCAAGGAATATCTGCCCGTCAGTGATTGAAATCACATTCGTTGGGATATAGGCGGACACGTCTCCTGCCTGAGTTTCGATAATGGGCAATGCAGTCAGCGAACCGCCACCTTTCACCTTGCCTTTCAGACTGTCCGGCAGGTCGTTCATCTCGCGTGCCACTTCCTCCTGGCTGATAATCTTCGCCGCACGTTCCAACAAACGGGAGTGCAGATAGAAGATATCACCCGGATAGGCCTCACGTCCTGATGGACGGCGCAGAATCAGAGACACTTCACGATAGGCCACCGCCTGCTTGGACAAGTCGTCATAGACCACCAGCGCATGACGGCCGGTATCACGGAAATACTCTCCGATGGCAGCCCCTGCAAAGGGAGCGTAATACTGCAATGCAGCCGGGTCTCCCGCCGTAGCAGCCACCACAATGGTATAGTCCATCGCACCGTACTGGTGCAGGGTATTCACGATAGAGGCAACGGTAGAACCTTTCTGGCCAATGGCTACATAAATGCAATATACCGGATCACCAGCATCAAAATTGGCACGCTGGTTGATGATGGTATCGATGGCAATGGCCGTCTTACCGGTCTGGCGGTCACCGATAATCAGCTCACGCTGTCCACGGCCGATAGGTATCATGGCATCCACAGCCTTCAGACCGGTCTGTAGCGGCTGATTCACCGGCTGACGGAAGATAACTCCCGGCGCCTTGCGTTCCAGCGGCATTTCATAAAGTTCTCCGCCTATCAGTCCTTTGCCATCGAGCGGCGCACCCAGAGGGTCTATTACACGGCCCAGCATACCCTCTCCCACCATGATGGAAGCAATACGCTTGGTACGCTTTACAATGAAGCCTTCCTTGATTTTATCCGTAGGGCCAAGCAACACAGCACCCACATTATCCTCTTCGAGGTTCATCACAATGGCCTTGATGCCGTTGTCGAACTCCAACAACTCGTTGGCTTCGGCATTGCGCAACCCATAGATACGGGCTACACCGTCACTGACTTGCAGTACCGTGCCAATCTCGTCCAACTGTACGCGGGTGTCAATCCCTTCCAGTTGCTTGCGGAGAATATCGGAGACTTCGCTTACTTTTATATTTTCAGACAACATCTTAGTATTTACTATTTTACAATTTACAATTTACTATTTACTATTTGAAAGAACCCGAATCATATACTGTTTGACCTCTACAACTTACGCATCACAAGACTATTAAATAAGTAAATTGTAAATTGTCAAATCGTAAATCACACGATTCTTCTATTCTTATCAATGAACTGCTGTTTCACTTTCTTAAGCTGCGTAGCAATACTGGCATCCAGACGGAAGTCGTTGATGTCGAAGATAAAACCACCTTCAATGGAGGGATCCACTTCAGTCTGCAGCTCCATGCTGGCATGCAGCAGGGAGGAAGCACTGTCATGGATGCGCTCCCGCACTTCCTGGCTGACGGGAACGGCTGTTATCAGCTTTCCTACACCGATATGCTTGTCTTTCCGGTACAAATCCAGAAAACTCAGGCAGATGTACTGGAGAAAGTTTTCCCGCCGGTTCTTCAACACCAGGGTCATGAAACGCGCAAACTCACGGCCCGCAGGAGCATCCCCCACAGCAGCGGTACAGATAAGTGTTAACTTCTCACGTATCGTCAGGATGGGGTTTTCCAATGCCATGCGCAAATCGGGATGTTTCCTGAAGCTACGGTCGAGCATACAAAACTCCTTGTACAGAGTATCTTCTGCCCCCATGCTCTTGGCATATTCCATCAATGCTTTCGCATAACGCATCGAAACGATTCCTATATCCATTTCTTTGAGAATTAATTGTTTTTACTTGCGGCCAGCACTTCATCCAACATCCGGTCTATCATCTCCATCTGCTCATGTTTCTCGTCCAGATTCTTGCGGATAATTTTCTCGGCTATATCTACGGACAAGACTGCCACCTGGCGGCGAATATCGCGGATGGCCTCTTCCTTCTCTTGCTGTATCTGCTTTTTAACTTCGTCCAGCTCCTTCTGCGCGGCGGCTTCCGCCTGCTTGCGTGCTTCGACGATAATCTTGTCACGCTCATGCATCGCCTCCCGCAGAATACGTCCTTGTTCTTTGTTGGCAGCAGCAATCAACGCTTCACTCTCCTCTTTCAGTTTGGAGAGCTGGGCATTTGCTTCGCGTGCCACTTCCAAAGACTGGTCGATGTAGGTCTTGCGACCTTCCACCATCTTGGTGATAACGGGAAAACCGTACTTGGCAAGCACCACAAACACCACACCGAATGAAAGGAGCATCCAGAACAGCAGACCACTATCGGGTAATAACAATGACATAATTTTATTTACTATTTGACAATTTACGATTTACAATTTGGCTGCGCGGTGATGCTGCACGGACAAATTGTAAATGGTAAATGGTAGATTGTACATTATAAAAAGAATACCAATAAACACACAACTACTGCCAACAAAGCAACACCTTCAATCAAGGCAGCGGCAATAATCATGTTCATACGGATATCTCCGGATGCTTCCGGCTGGCGGGCAATGGCCTCCATAGCAGAACCGCCGATTTTACCAATACCTACACCAGCACCAATAACAGCCAAACCAGCACCAATGGCTGCACCCAGTTTACTAACTCCCACACCTGCCGCAGCAGCTTGCAATAATACAGATAGTAACATAACTTTCAGTTTTTAAATGGTTATTTTTATTAATATTTATATTCCCAATAATCGTATCACTTCACCGCCTTCTCCTTATGCTCTTCCTGCGCCAGACCGATGAACACGGCTGACAGCATGGTGAACACATATGCCTGGATAAAGGCAACCAACAACTCAAGTGCATTCATAAAGATATTGAACAACACCGATGCCACGGTCAGCGTTCCGTTCAAAGCAGGTCCCATACTGGCCGAGATGAATATCAGGCAGGTAAGCACCAGCATTGCCATGTGCCCTGCCAGCATATTGGCAAAAAGACGTATCATCAAAGCAAACGGTTTGGTGAAAATACCGAAGAACTCGATAAACGGCATCATGGGGACCGGTACCTTCAGCCACCAGGGCACATCCGGCCAAAAGATATCTTTCCAATAAGTCTTGGTTCCAAAGATATTCACGGCCAAGAAAGTACAGATGGCCAATACCATCGTAATGGCTATATTTCCCGTCACGTTGGCCCCTCCGGGAAAGAAAGGAATCAGCCCCATAATGTTGTTGATGAAAATAAAGAAGAAGGCCGTCAGCAAGTAAGGTGCGAATTTACGGTACTTCGGACCGACACAGCTCTTTATAATATCATCGTTCACCATCATGATAAACATCTCCATAAACCCGATGAAACCACCGGGAGCGGCACTTCCCTGCGGGTGCTTGCGATACCAGTGCGCCACACTCAAAATGATGAGAAGCAGCAATGCGCTGTTGATGAGCAAAGCCAGTGTCACCTTCGTGATGGAGATGTCCAACGGGCGTATTTCGTTTCCGGTGGCATCATACTCCACCAGCTTGCCTTCGTACTTGCTTCCTGCGGGAGCGATGGAAAAGCCTTCATAACTTCCACCGTTCTCCTCCAGACGTGAGGATAGAAAGGCATGCCATCCGGTGGTAGAGCTATGCACTATTACCGGCAAAGGAATCGTAACGTGAGTTTCGCCCCACGTCGTGATGTGCCATTCGTAAGAATCGCCGATATGCCCGAAGACAATCTCCTTCACGTCCACCGTATTCTCGGCCCGCACCGTGGCGGGTAGCAACATGCCCAGTGCCAGCAGAATTACAGTCAGTATGTTACGCAATCTTTTCATTGTTACTTTTCTTTTTCAGTTTCCGATTCGCCTCAAAAGTGAAGAAGAACCAGGAATCATAAATCAAATATATCAGATAGTTGGCTATAAACGTCAACAAAAACGCCCTGGCTTCCTCACGTACTGCAACGCAATAAACCAGCATCACAATCATGGAGACCAGCATTCTCATCACACGCATCAGCAGATAAATCTGCAACATTCGTCCTGGCATCCGGTGACGGCAGCTTTCGGTCATATTAATCATGAATACTCCGAAAACAAAGAAGAAAAGCGGAATCAGCGGATAACCGCCGAAATAGTGATGCGGATTTATCGAAAAATACGCCCAACCGCCTACAATTCCTATCAATACCGTCAAGAGCGCTGTATGCAATAAGTAGTTTCTCTTAGTAATAGTCACGCCAACAACCTCTATTTTTTAATTTTTAATTTTTTAATAGCCTATTGCTGTTCTATACAGACGGCAACCCTTCCGTTACTCATCTCCACGAATCCGCTTTGAATATCCAACTCATGTTCCTCACCGTCCGTTGCGTAAATCAATTTCCCCGTTCCCAACGATGATACAATCGGTGCATGCTGCGGCAGGATAGAAAAAGAGCCCATAGTGCCCGGCAATGTAACACTTTCCACTTCCCCGTTGAAGAGTTCCTTCTCCGGTGAAACAATATTCAAATGCAACTTTTTCATCATCAAAGCTCCCAGACTTTTAATTTTTAATCGTTTTTCCCCCTGCCTGCTCCAGTAGTTTCTTACCCTTCTCAATGGCTTCTTCAATGGTTCCCACATTCAAGAAAGCAGGTTCGGGCAGGTAGTCCACCTCCCCGTCAAGAATCATCTTGAAGCCTTTGATAGTGTCCTCAATGGAAACCATTGTACCTGGGACACCCGTAAACTGCTCGGCAACGGCAAACGGCTGTGAAAGGAAACGCTGCACACGACGTGCACGGTTCACCAACGTACGGTCGGCATCAGAGAGTTCCTCCATACCAAGGATGGAGATAATGTCTTGCAATTCCTTGTTGCGCTGCAATATTTGTTTTACACGTTGTGCCACTTCGTAGTGTTCTACCCCCACGATGTGTGGGTCGAGAATGCGTGAAGTAGATTCCAACGGGTCCACAGCAGGATAAATACCAAGTTCAGTAATCTTACGACTCAACACCGTGGTGGCATCGAGGTGGGTAAACGTTGTGGCAGGTGCCGGGTCCGTCAAGTCATCGGCAGGCACATATACAGCCTGCACGGAAGTGATGGAGCCGTTTCTTGTAGAGGTAATACGCTCCTGCATGGCACCCATTTCCGTTGCCAGTGTCGGCTGATAGCCTACGGCAGAAGGCATACGGCCCAGCAAGGCCGAAACCTCGGAACCGGCTTGGGTGAAACGGAAGATATTATCAATGAAGAACAGAATGTCACGCGGACCGTCCGTCTCCGCTCCCATGTCACGGAAGGACTCGGCCACCGTCAACCCAGACAATGCCACGGACTGACGCGCACCGGGAGGTTCGTTCATCTGACCGAATATCAAAGACACTTGTGATTTGGCCACTTCGTCATAATCTACTTTGGACAAATCCCAATGGCCTTCCTCCATACCTTTCTTGAATTCTTCTCCGTAACGGATAACGCCGGATTCAATCATTTCTCTCAGCAGGTCGTTGCCTTCACGTGTACGTTCTCCTACACCGGCAAACACAGAGAAGCCGTGCTGCTTCTTCGCAATATTATTAATGAGCTCTTGGATAAGCACCGTCTTGCCTACACCGGCGCCACCAAACAGACCGATTTTACCGCCCTTGCTATATGGTTCCAGCAAGTCGATAACCTTGATGCCTGTATAAAGCACCTCTTGTACGGTAGTCAAATCTTCAAACTTAGGGGGGTCGCGATGGATGGGATAAGCACCGGTACGGTCCAACTCCTTCATGCCGTCGATAGAGTCGCCCACTACGTTCATCAGGCGGCCTTTGATTTGTGTACCTATCGGCATGGTGATGGGGCCTCCCAGCGGATGCACTGTCATTCCTCTCTGCAGGCCGTCCGTACTGTCCATAGCAACAGTACGCACCGTGTTTTCACCAATGTGCTGCTGTACCTCTACAATCAGTCTTTTGCCGTTCGACCTTTTTATTTCCAGTGCGTCGTGAATACTCGGCAACATCATTTCTGCCTCCGTTCCTTCGAAATAGACGTCTACTACAGGCCCGATTACCTGTGAGATATGTCCGACAATCTGTGACATAAGCAATCTTTTTATTCTATATTTCCTTAATTATTTTTCCCAATACTAAGTTGTAAGTCGCGTGTATCCTCATTAACAAGTCAGCCAAGTCGCGTCTTTCATCAGCTATGTACTCGTACCTATTAACGTTTGTCAGCTATGGTTTGTTCATCCCAATAGTTACATAAACAACAACGCAAATGTATAAACAATTTGCATGTAGTTGTTACCGTGTATAGCATTTTTTGAACAAAAAAGACTATTTTGAACGATTAATACTACAATTGGAACAAATTGTTACAGACATGATAACGTCAGTTAACAATTAGTAAGAAAAAGGAATTGCCTACCCATCTTATGAAAAAACACTGAATTGACAACAGAGATTCTGTATATAATATACAAAAAATAAGCCTTGTCTCTCGACAAGGCTTATTCACAACACAAACACAAAATAAAACACGACAAAACTACTATGCAATCTTACCTGTCTATGCCGGGGAGGCATACGTACTAGTTACGGATATTCACATATACATAAACAGCTTCAGGCTGATTTGCACATTATAAACAAATGCGGGGAGGCATTTGTTTATTGCCTATTTGTTAAAAAACACAAATTCAAAGTTTGTCATTGAATACCTCTTTCACGAAGCTTCAACTGCCATTTCCATGCAGAAAGTAAAGTATCTTCAATACTTGTTTCTGCCTTCCAACCCAGTTCATTGTTTGCCAATTCCGGGTTTGCCCATACCTTCTCAATATCACCGGCACGCCGACCTACTATCTGATAGTTCAGTTTTACACCGGTAGCCTTTTCGAAAGCATTAATCAGTTCCAATACGGAAAGTCCACGACCTGTACCGATATTGAATACTTCCACTTTTTCCTTCTGCTTGTTCTCCAAGATACGGTGGATAGCCACTACGTGTGCTTTGGCCAAATCGACTACATTGATGAAGTCGCGGATACAAGAACCGTCGGGAGTATCATAATCGTCACCAAACACGCTCAGTTTCTCACGGATGCCGATAGCGGTCTGGGTAAGATAAGGAATCAAGTTCTGCGGTACACCGTTAGGCAACTCTCCCAACAATGCTGTGGGGTGTGCACCTATCGGGTTGAAGTAACGCAACAAGATGGCGTTTATCGGAGCACCGGAAGCAACCGTATCACGTACAATCTCTTCATTGATTTGCTTCGTGTTTCCATACGGAGACTCAGCTTTCTTAATAGGTGCCTTTTCCGTTACCGGAAGTTCGTCCGGCTGGCCGTAAACTGTGCAGGAAGAAGAGAATACGATACCTTCCACTCCATGCTTCGGCATCAATTCCAGCAGGTTTATCAGTGAAACCAGGTTATTACGATAGTAAAGCAATGGTTTCTGGACAGATTCACCCACAGCCTTGCTGGCCGCAAAGTGAATGATGGCTTTAATGCCTTTATATTTGGTAAACACAGCGTCAAGACCGGCATAATCCAAGCAATCCAATTCCTCGAATGCAGGGCGGATGCCCGATACCTTCTCTATGTTATCTACAACATCTGCGCTGGAGTTTGACAAATTATCAATAATAACAACTTCATAACCTGCGTTTTGAAGTTCCACCACCGTGTGAGAACCAATATAACCGGTTCCACCCGTAACTAAGATTTTCCCTTTCATATTAAATATAGATAATTTAGCTTTTAGGTTATCAATACGCCACAAATGTAAGGAAATAAATTAATAAAAACAGAAAAAGGGGGATAAATTTTAGTTTATCCCCCTTCCACTTTATTTCCGTTTTTTCTTCTTTAAATCTTCACAACCCCCGAAAAGCCCATGAATGCCATTGCCAGCAGTCCGGCAGTAATCAAAGCTATCGGAGTACCCTGCATACCTTTCGGTACACTAACCAGGCTCATTTGCTCGCGCAGGCCTGCAAACAGTGTCAGTGCCAAGCCGAAACCAAGTGCCGTGGAGAATGCATAAACCACTCCCGTCAGCAAATCATAATCTTTTTGGATAACAAGGATAGCCACACCGAGAATACAGCAGTTGGTAGTAATCAACGGCAGGAACACGCCCAAGGCCTGATACAGAGAAGGAGAAACTTTCTTCAGGATAATCTCTACCATCTGCACCAATGCGGCAATCACCAGGATAAAGGTAATAGTCTGCAAATAGCCCAAATCAAAAGCGTCGAGCACATACTTCTGAATAAGGAATGTCACGATAGTGGCGATGGTGAGCACGAATGCCACCGCTGCCGACATGCCCAATGCAGTCTCCACTTTCTTGGAAACTCCCAAGAACGGGCAAATTCCCAAGAATTGTGACAATACGATGTTGTTTACAAAGATTGCCGAGATAAATATCAATATATATTCCATAATCATTAAATTAAGAATTAAAAACTAAAAATTAAAAGCCCGGCAGCTTACCGCCGATACGTTCTCAATTTTTTCATTTTTAATTTTTCATTATTAATTCTTCTTCATACTGTTGATTAAAGCAATGAGATAGCCCAATGCAATGAATGCACCCGGAGCAAGGACAAATACCAACATGCCGTATTCTTCGGGAAGGATACTCAAGTTGAATATCTTGCCGGTTCCCAGGAACTCACGCACGGCACCCAGTAATGTCAGTGCAATGGTAAAGCCCAAGCCCATGCCCAGACCGTCGAACAAGGAAGCCACCGGATTGTTTTTGGCAGCAAATGCCTCGGCACGTCCCAATACGATACAGTTTACAACAATCAGCGGAATGAACAGGCCCAGTGTGGCGTACAATGCAGGAACGTAAGCTTGCATTATCATCTGCAACAGTGTCACAAATGATGCTATGACTACAATGAATGAAGGGATACGCACCATATCGGGAATCAGATTCTTGATGGCAGAAATCACCACATTGGAACATATCAGCACGAACATTGTAGCCAGTCCCATACCCATACCGTTAATGGCAGAGGAAGTGGTACCCAGTGTAGGACACATACCCAGCAGGAGTACAAACGTAGGATTCTCTTTGATAATCCCGTTCATCATAACTTTAAAATTATTCATATCTTCTACTCCTTTCTTATTTAGCGCTGAGTGTATCCACAGCTTCGGGAGCTGCGGAATCAGCAGGTTGTTCAACATTCTTTTGAGTAGCGCCGGTAGTGCCGTCGGCAGTTTCCTGACCGGCATAGGCAGCATAAGCCGCATTCACTGCATTCAAAAAAGCACGTGAGGTGATGGTAGACGCTGTAATGGCATCTACTTTACCACCGTCCTTGCTCACTGTCAATGCAGCTTCACCCGGATTCATGCCGGTGATGTCACCTTTATTGCCTTTCTTGAACCAGTCGGCAGCCTTGGAACCCAACCCCGGAGTTTCCACATGCGACAACAAGGAGTAGTCGATGATTTTGCCTTCAGCATCGAAACCGACCAACACTTTCAGCTCACCGCCAAAACCCATGGCAACAGCTTCCACAGCAGCTCCGATATATTCTCCACCTTTGGTGGCAGGATATACAGAATACTGTACTCCGTTTACTTCCTGCATCTTCTTCTCGGCAATGGGGTCATTGTCGAAGCCCGGAACCACCGCACTTACGGCATCGCTCAAGGTCTTTGCATTGGCCTGCGCAATGGGCTCCTTCGTCAATTCGTTTACATAAGCCAGCAACGCTACGGAGATTGCGGTAACGCCCGTAAGTACCAGCAACATATTCTTCAAGGATGATTCTAACTTTTTCATTTCTTCTTCGCTACCTCCCCAAAGCGTTTAGGTTTAACATAGGTGTTGATGAGCGGAGTGAACGCATTCATAATCAGAATGGCAAACGACATACCCTCCGGATATGCACCGAACAGACGGATGATGACAGTCAGTAGGCCGATGCAAACACCATAAATCAGCATACCTTTGTGGCTCATCGGAGAAGTCACGTAGTCCGTAGCCATAAAGACAGCACCCAGCATCAGACCACCGGACAACAACTGTACGACCGGGGATACATAAAGTTCCGGATTGACCAGATACATGATACCGGAGAACACGAATACCGTCACCAGAATAGATACCGGAATGTGCCAGGTGATGATTTTCTTCCACAACATGTAGAACAAACCAAGCAGCAGCGCCAAGGCACTCACCTCACCGAGACATCCTCCATTATTACCTATCAGAAGGTCGAAAGCTCCCGGAAGGTCGCTCAGGGACATGCCCGGAGCACCATTGATGACACCTTTCATAATAGCCAGCGGCGTAGCAGCCGTCGTGGCATCCGTATAGGCTGTCAACTGGCCTACAGCCGGCCATGTCGTCATCTGCACGGGGAATGAAAGCAACAGGAATACACGTCCTGCCAGTGCAGGGTTAAAGGGATTGCAACCCAAACCTCCGAAGGACATCTTGCCTACCCCGATGGCAAACAAGGCACCAAGGATGATAATCCAGATGGGCAGGTTGGAAGGCAGGTTAAAGGCCAGCAACACACCGGTAATGATGGCAGAGCCGTCGGTGATGGTTGTGGTCTCTTTTTTCATGAGGAATTTGCCGATGGCCCATTCAAAGAACAAGCAGGCTGCTACGGAAGTGGCCGTAACAATCAGCGCACCCAGTCCGAAAAAGTAAAGCGAAACGAGGAATGCCGGAATCAATGCGATAAGCACACCGTACATATTCTTCTTCACGCTGTCACCGCCGTGAACGTGGGGCGAAAGGGATACGATTAATTTATTCATACTTCGTTATTTTTTAGCTTGACGTGCACGGATCATCGCTCCTACCTTACCCTTACCCAAGCGGATATAATCCAGCATCGGACGGTTGGAAGGACAAGTGAACTGGCATGAACCGCATTCTATACACGACATAATGTCTTCTTTCTCTACTCTTTCAAAATCTCCGTGGGCCGAAACGGTAGCCAGCAGATACGGCTCCAACCCCATCGGGCAGGCTCCCACGCACTTGGCACAACGGATACAAGGCTGTACTTCGCCGCGCTTGGCTTCCTTCTCGTTCATAATCAGAATACCGGAGCTTCCTTTGGCTGTCGGTACATCCGTATTTACCAGAGCTTTACCCATCATCGGGCCACCGCCGATAATCTTACCCGTATCTTCGGGCAGACCGCCGCAAGCTTCAATCAGCTGCTTCATCGGCGTACCGATACGTGCCAGGAAATTGGACGGCTTTGCCAACGACTTACCAGTCACGGTAATGACACGCTCAAACAGAGGTTTGTTCTTCTGTACGGCCTGGTAAACGGCAAATGCGGTACCCACATTCTGCACCACAGCTCCCGTGGAGATAGGCAGCGCACCGGCTGCAACCTGGCGACTGATGACAGCATCAATCAACTGTTTTTCACCACCCTGCGGATATTGCACCTTCAAGGGTACCACCTCGATACCTGCATAGCTGGAAGCGACTTTCGTCATCAGCTGGATGGCATCGGGCTTGTTGTTCTCAATGCCGATGAACGCCTTGTTCACCTTTACCGCTTTCATCAGAATGGATACACCTACCATAATTTCTTCCGCATGTTCCAGCATCAGCTGATGGTCGGCAGTCAGATACGGTTCGCACTCTACGGCGTTGATGATGACACACTCTGCCTTGAATGCAGGAGGAGGACACAACTTGACCTGCGTAGGGAAGCATGCACCGCCCAGACCTACGATACCGGCATCGGCAATTTTCTTCACGATTTCCTCGGAAGTCAGACTGCATTCCTTCACCAACGTTTCGGAACGGTCAATGGATTCTTCCCATTCATCCCCTTCTACGTCAATGAATATAGCAGGCTTGGCGTAACCGCTGGCATCGACAATCGTGTCAATCTTAGCGACTTTCCCGCTGACAGACGAATGAATGGCTGCTGATACAAAACCGCCGGGCTCGGCAATCTTTGTACCCACTTTCACAACATCACCTTTGGCAACGATAGGCTTGGCAGGAGCACCGATGTGCTGTCCCAGCAAGATAGCGGCCTTGGCCGGAATCTCTGCCTTGATGATAGGCTGATGTGCTGAAAGTTTATTTTCGTGTGGATGGACTCCACCAATTGAAAATGTCTTCAACATACAATTCTGTATTTTTAGTCGTTTATTTACTTTATTAATTCATACCTCAACTTGGGAAGTCTAAACCTCTGCTTTGGGAGTCTCAACCTCAGCATTAGGAGCTGCAACCTTTACTTGGGGAGCTACATCGTCAGCCTTCGGTTTGCGCGGCGGGAAGTTGAGGGCAATGATTGTGTTTTGCGGACAAGCTTCCTCGCACTTGCGACAGGATTTACACTTATTGGGGTCAATGTAAGCCAGATTGTTTTCCAGCGTGATAGCCTCGAACGGACAAACCTTCACACACTTGCCGCAACCGATACATGCCACGGTACAAGCCTTGCGTGCTACGGCCCCCTTGTCCTTGTTTACACACTGTACGTAAATACGACGTGATTTCTTGCCTTGAGGACGGATTTCAATAATAGATTTCGGACAAGCCTTGGCACAAGCTCCACAAGCCGTACACTTTTCCTCATCCACTTCGGGAAGTCCGGTCTCCGGATTCATGTGGATAGCATCGAACTGGCAGGCAGCCACACAGTCGCCGCATCCCAGACAGCCATAACTACAACCCGTTTCACCACCATAGAGAGAAGCCGCAATGGCACAACTCTTGGCGCCATCGTATTGGTTCACACGAGGACGGTTGGCACAAGTTCCATTACATCTCACCACCGCAACCATAGGTTCGGCAGCAGCGGCATCCAAGCCCAGAATCTCGGCAATCTTTGTCATGACGGGCTGTCCACCCACCGGACAAAGTTTACCATCCAGCGAACCTGCCTTTACGCAAGCATCTGCAAATCCGCTACAACCGGGGTAACCACATCCACCGCAATTTGCCTGGGGAAGCACCTCTGCTACCTGGGCAATCCGCGGATCTTCATACACGGCGAATTTCTTGGAAGCCACGTAAAGAATAGCGGCCGATACCAGCGCTATAACTCCCAATGAAATCACTGCAATCAGAATTACATTCATAAATTAGTTGTTTATTAATTATTTGTTTTATTATTAGTTAGTTCATCGGTCGTACGGAGAATGAGAACTTCTTACCCATCCGCGACTTGTTCAGCCACAATATATAATAATAAGGTATAAGAAGTGCCAGCGAACAAAGTGCAGAACGCAGCTCGTCATTCCAGATAGCCATAAAGACAAACAGTGAAATTATCAGAATAAGGAAAGGAAATATAAAGGCAAACAGAACTGCCATCACTCCCATTGAAAGTTCGCCCGTCACCCATACACGGTCACCGGGCTGGTAGGATGCGGCATTGGCATCGGCCACATCGACAAGTTTCTCTTTCGTATCCGCAGAGGTACAATGCCCCTTGACACTACACGAAGCGCACGCTGAAGTCTGGATGATTCTCACTTGGAGATGAGAACCGTTTATGTTTTCCACAATACCTTGATGTTTTATAGTATTCGCCATTTTGCAAAGTGTGCATTACAAATCGCGGCAAATTTACGCATTATTTGTGAACTGCAAACCTTTCCTATGCATTTTCTGTGTTCGTAAACGTGCTTTTTCTATGTTTTTATGTTTTTTCACCTGCCACAGACTACAAAAAGACAAAAAACAGACGGTCTGTCAAGGAAAAACAGACCGTCTGACTAACCAAAACAGATAATCTGTTCACTCCGAACAGACCATTTGTTTATTTACCATTTATAATTGATACCGAAACTGAGCAATTCTTTTACCTGAAAATAGCTGTCCCCTTCCGTCGGCTTGGCACTGTCGTCATAGCGGGCGTGCACATAGAGCTTGGTGGAAAGATAGCGGTTCAGCACAAAGTTCACCGTGTTTTCCCATTCAATACGTGTCCACTCATAACTGGTCTGGAAGTCCAAGCGGGAATCCAGCGTGATGGAAGGAATGATGGTCCATGAAAGTGTAGGCTGTATCTGCGAACCGAAGTTATGCTTCACGCATTTGCCCTCATCAAGACCGAAACTCACTTCATTCACCCCCTTATTTCCTACATAGCGCAGCATGTACGTCAGCGGAGCCATGAAAACGGACAAGCTGAATTTCTGCTTCTTCAACTTGTAGTCCATACCGATACTGCTCGACCAGTCCGCCGGAGCAAAGAAAGCCGAAACCAGCTCTTCACTGTTGGCCTTGTAGCCATTGCAGAACTGGGTCTTAAACTCAGTCGTGATGGTATAATACCACTTGGACGCAGCCTGAATACCCAGTTTACTGTACAGCCGGAGTTGGTCGGTACTTACCAGATAGTTATGAAACTCGTCGGAAGGTGCGGAGCTGAAGCCCAGCTTGGCATCGAGCAGATTTTCCCACTGCACCTTTTCACGGTCATTATAGTTGGCAAACAGTTGCAGGTTGGCAAGCACGGCGTTAGTGCTCTCACCTCCCTTGTACCAGTTGTCGGAGATATAGTTCTGGGTAATCTGCAATGAACCGTTTCCACCCGTCACCCACCAGTTGGGCTTGTGGATAATCACGTCGGCTTCCTCCTTCACTCCCACCATATTCTCTTGTGCAAACAGTTTCACGACGGACGGCTTGGAAGAAGCCTCCTTCTCTATATTATCCTTGAATATCTTCCCTTTCATCACCTCCTTCTCGGTCATTACAACCAGATTGGGACAATTCACATACGTGTTCAGCAACGTACGGTCCACCAGTTTGTTGGCTCGGTCCTTTGAGGTGAAACTCAGTGTGTCGAACGGCAACATCTCGCGCGTCAGGGCAGGCACCGTATCAGGCACCTGGAAATGCCAGTCCACCTTGGAAAGGCGTCTCATGGGGGCATAATAATAGGTAAGGGGAAGGAACAACCTATAGTAGTTCGGATTGGAAGGTATATAACGCTCCGGAGTCGTGGGGTCATTCAAATAATCCAGCACTCCGATATACCTTTCATATAATATGGAAACAGTATCCAGCCTGTACCCCATACCTTCCGGTTTCAATTTCAGAATCATGTATTCTTTCATTATATCCGGCAAGGTGTCGGCTTTGGCAGTTGTTTCCTGTCCACTGTTCTTCGAGGCGGTATCCAGCGTATTCTGTGCCATCACCGACGAAGAAATCATCGTAGCAATTAACCAAAATGCAATGTGTCTATTCTTCATAATGCCCTAAAGTCTATGTTTCGAGCGCAAATTTAGCTTAAAATGTTTAGAAAACATAGAAAAGCCATAAGAAAAAGGCAAGAAGGACTTTCTTCGATGAAATCGTATTTTTTAATAATTGTTTCATCGAAACTTTCTCTACTTCCTCTTTTTTTTATAATTTTGCGCTTTTTAAGTTCTACGTGTACTGACGGGAGCAGTGCGCACCCTGAACGACAAGCCGTATAGGCTCTTGGCATTAGATTAAACAATTAATAAAATAATATAGTTGTGGGAGAAACAAAGTATATTTTCGTCACCGGTGGTGTTGCCTCTTCATTAGGTAAAGGTATCATCTCATCCTCCATCGGTAAATTGCTGCAAGCAAGAGGTTACAAGGTAACCATCCAGAAGTTTGACCCGTATATCAACATCGACCCGGGTACACTGAACCCTTATGAACACGGCGAATGCTACGTTACCGTGGATGGCCACGAAGCCGACCTCGATTTGGGCCATTACGAACGCTTCCTGGGCATCCAGACCACCAAGGCCAACAATATCACGACCGGACGCATCTACAAAAGCGTCATCGACAAAGAGCGCCGGGGTGACTATCTGGGAAAGACCATCCAGGTTATTCCCCATATTACAGACGAAATCAAGCGTAATGTAAAACTGCTGGGAAACAAATACAAATTCGACTTTGTTATTACCGAGATTGGCGGTACAGTGGGTGACATCGAGTCTCTGCCCTATCTGGAAAGCATCCGTCAGCTGAAGTGGGAACTGGGAAAAGACGCCTTGTGCGTACACCTTACTTATGTCCCCTACCTGGCAGCTGCCGGTGAGCTGAAGACCAAGCCCACCCAGCACTCCGTAAAGGAACTGCAAAGTGCCGGTATCCAACCCGATGTCCTCGTACTGCGTACGGAACATGAGTTGAGTACCACCCTGCGCAAGAAAGTGGCTCTGTTCTGCAATGTGGACGAAAATGCCGTGGTGCAGAGCATCGACGCGCCTACCATCTACGAGGTGCCCATCTTGATGCAGCGCCAGGGACTGGACGTTACCATTTTGAAGAAAATGGGACTTCCCGTCGGCGACACTCCGGGACTGGGACCGTGGCGCGCTTTCCTCGAACGCCGTCACAAAGCCGAAGAGACTGCCCCGCTGCACATCGCATTGGTGGGCAAATATGACTTGCAGGATGCCTACAAGTCCATCCGCGAGGCCCTTTCACAAGCAGGAACCTACAATGACCGCAAGGTATCGGTAGACTTCGTGAACAGTGAAAAGCTGACTGACGAGAATGTGGCAGAAGCCCTGAAAGGCATGGCAGGCGTACTTATCGGTCCGGGATTCGGCGAACGCGGCGTTGCCGGCAAGTTCGTAGCCATCAAATATGCGCGTACGCACGACATCCCCACCTTCGGTATCTGTCTGGGTATGCAGTGTATCGCCATCGAATTTGCCCGTAACGTACTGGGTTATGCCGATGCCAACTCACGCGAGATGGACGAAAAGACACCACACAATGTCATCGACATCATGGAAGAGCAGAAGTCCATCACCAATATGGGTGGAACCATGCGTCTGGGTGCCTACGAATGTGTTCTGCAGAAAGGCAGCAAGGCATACGAGGCATATGGTACCGAGCATATCCAGGAACGTCACCGTCACCGCTACGAGTTCAACAACAGCTTCAAGGATGCCTACGAAGCAGCAGGCATGAAGTGTGTGGGTATAAACCCCGAATCGGACCTGGTGGAAATTGTTGAGATTCCCGCATTGAAGTGGTTTGTCGGTACCCAGTTCCATCCCGAATACAGCAGTACGGTATTGCATCCGCACCCACTGTTCGTAGCATTCGTGAAGGCCGCCATCGAAAATGAAAACGAAAAGAAATAATTTGTAATAAGTAATTTGTAATCAACAAAGAATGGATAAAAATACCATCACAGGTCTTGTTCTGATAGCGATATTGTTAGTAGGTTTCAGCTTTCTGAGCCGTCCCAGCCAGGAGCAGTTGGAAGCACAGCAACGTTACTACGACTCCATAGCCCAGGTGCAACAGCGCGAAGCCGACTTGAAAGCCAAGGCGGAAGCAGCCCTGGCCAACGAAAGCGGAGCGGAAGCAAGCGTTGACTCCACTGCCCTCTTCTTCGACGCCCGTCAAGGAACCAACTCGCAGGTAACCATCCAGAACAACCTGGCAGAAATAACCGTAGATACAAAAGGCGGGCGCATAGCTTCGGCCACGCTGAAGGAATACATGGGACAAGACAAGACGACCCCCGTCACACTGTTCAGCGGCAATGACGCTTCCATGAATTTCCTCTTTTACAACAAGAAAGAGACTATCCAGACGGAAGACTATTATTTCACCGCAGTAAACCGTACGGACAGTACCGTCACCATGCGTTTGTCGGCAGACAGCAACAGCTATATCGACTTTACCTACAGCATGCACAATGACACATACCTGATAGACTTTACTATCCAGGCTGTCAATATGGAAGGCAAGCTGGCCGCCACCAACAATTATGTGGACATCGAGTGGTCTCAGCGTGCCCGTCAGATAGAGAAGGGTTACACCTACGAGAACCGTCTGGCTGAGCTGACTTACAAAATCGCCGGAGAGGGTACCGATTATCTGTCTGCCAACAAGAACGATGAAAAGGAAGTTCCGGAACGCCTGGACTGGATTGCCTTCAAGAACCAGTTCTTCTCTTCAGTATTCCTGGCAGATGCCGACTTTGAAAAGACCAAGCTGAGTTCCAAGATGGAGACTCAAGGCAGCGGCTACATTAAGGACTATTCTGCGGAGATGAGCACGAAGTTCGACCCTGCTGGCAAGGAACCTACCCAGCTGTTCTTCTACTTCGGCCCCAATCACTACAAGACCCTGACCGCACTCGACAAGGGGCGTGACGAGAAGTGGGAGCTGAACCGTCTGGTCTATCTGGGCTGGCCGCTCATCCGCTGGATAAACAAATGGTTCACCATCAACATCTTCGACTGGTTGTCCAGTTGGGGGTTGAGCATGGGTATCGTACTGTTGTTCATGACGTTAATCGTAAAAGCTGTAGTATTCCCCGCAACGTGGAAAACCTACATGTCCTCTGCCAAGATGCGCGTACTGAAACCGAAAATCGACGAGATAA
This sequence comes from Bacteroides sp. D20, assembly GCF_003436255.1. Classification (NCBI taxonomy): domain Bacteria; kingdom Pseudomonadati; phylum Bacteroidota; class Bacteroidia; order Bacteroidales; family Bacteroidaceae; genus Bacteroides; species Bacteroides sp. D20. The sequence goes on from NZ_QSOO01000012.1 coordinate 68,918, forward strand.
ACAAGAAGTACCCCAAGCAGGAAGATGCCATGAAGAAGCAGCAGGAAGTGATGGGCCTCTACAGCCAGTACGGAGTCAGTCCGATGGGCGGATGTCTGCCGATGCTGATACAGTTCCCTATCTTGATGGCCTTGTTCATGTTCGTGCCGAGTGCCATTGAACTCCGCCAGCAGAGCTTCTTGTGGGCAGACGACCTTTCCACTTACGATGCGTTCATCAACTTCCCGTTCCATATCCCGTTCCTGGGAAGCCACCTCAGCTTGTTCTGCCTGCTGATGACGGTTACCAACATATTGAACACGAAGTACATGATGCAGCAACAGGATACGGGTGCCAATCCGCAGATGGCTGCCATGAAGTGGATGTCATACCTGATGCCTATCATGTTCCTCTTCATATTGAACGACTATCCTTCGGGATTGAACTATTACTACTTCATCTCTACGTTAGTCAGTGTGGTAACAACGCTCATCATGCGCAAGACAACCAATGAGGAAGCCCTTCTTGCTCAGTTGGAAGCCAACAAGAAAGACCCGAAGAAGATGAAGAAAACCGGTTTCGCCGCTCGTCTGGAAGCCATGCAGAAACAGCAGGAACAGATGATGAAAGAAAAACAGAACAAAAAGTAGTAAGACTACCGTTCAAGATATTCTTTTGCAGAAAGCCGGACAATGACATTTGCCCGGCTTTCTTATCCTTACACCAACGAAAAAATTCACAGACTCTAAATTATGCAGACTAAATACACCTACAAACAAATCTGGCTCATAGCCTACCCTATCCTAATCAGCCTCCTTATGGAGCAGATGATAGGTATGACGGACACCGCCTTCCTCGGACGTGTAGGCGAAGTCGAGTTGGGAGCATCTGCCATCGCCGGTGTCTTCTATATGGTCATCTTCATGGTTGCCTTCGGTTTCAGCATCGGGGCACAGATACTCATTGCCCGGCGCAACGGCGAACGGCAGTATAAGGAAATCGGTGACTTGTTCTATCAGGGCATCTATTTCCAAGTCGGGATGGCGACAGTCATGTTCCTGCTGTCCTATTGCTTTTCGCCGATTATCCTGAAACGCATCGTAGCCTCGGAACATATCTACGAAGCAGCCACCAGCTACCTGCACTGGCGTGTATTCGGTGCCTTCTTCTCGTTCAGCGCAGTCATGTTCCGTGCCTTTTTCTTGGGAACCACCCAGACCAAGACACTGACACTGAACTCTATCGTCATGGTGTTGAGCAATGTTGTATTCAACTATATCCTGATTTTCGGTAAATTCGGTTTTCCTGCACTCGGCATTGCCGGAGCCGCCATCGGCTCCTCATTGGCCGAGCTGGTTTCGCTGTTATTCTTCATCCTCTATACCCGTAGCCGTATTGACTGCCGCAAGTACGGGCTGGACCGTATTCCGAAGTTCCGGCTGGACGTATTGAAACGGATGCTGAACGTCTCTTTCTGGACCATGATACAGAATTTCTTCTCCCTCTCCACCTGGTTCTTGTTCTTCCTTTATGTGGAGCATCTGGGAGAGCGCTCGCTGGCAGTGACCAACATTGTCCGCAATGTGTCCGGCATACTGTTCATGGTACTCATGGCATTTGCCTCTACCTGCGGTTCATTGGTCAGCAACCTCATCGGTGCAGGCCACTCCGATTGCGTGGCAGGCACTATCCGGCAACATGTACGCATAGCCTACGTTTTCGTACTTCCGCTGGCATTGCTTTTCGCGCTGTTCCCCAAGCTGATTCTGGGAATTTATACCGACATACCCGACCTGCAGGATGCTGCCGTGCATTCGCTTTGGGTGATGTGCTCCACCTATCTGTTCCTGGTTCCTGCCAATGTCTATTTCCAGGCAGTTTCCGGAACCGGCAATACGCGTACTGCATTGGGCATGGAGCTGGCAACGCTGGTCATCTACACAGCCTATATCACCTACATTATTCTGATTCTGCAACTCGACGTGGCCATCTGCTGGACCTCGGAAATGGTTTATTCCAGCTTTATTCTCATTTTCTGCTGGCTATATATCAAACGTGGGAATTGGCAAGGAAGGAAAATTTAGTATCTTTGCATTGAAATAACCGAAACAAAAAACATATATGAAACAAGTAAATCTACTACTTATGTCAGCAGCCATGACATTGGCCTCTTGCGGAGGCACAAAAGATGCCGGACAGCAGCAGGACGCAGCAACGCTCATCCAGCGGTCGGACATCAAGATTGAAGGAAAGCGTATGACACCCGAGGCACTCTGGGCGATGGGACGCATCGGCAGTGTGGCCGTATCCCCCGACGAAAAGCAGATTGCCTACACGGTATCTTATTACAGCGTGCCCCAGAACAAGAGTAACAGCGAAGTCTTCGTCATGAATGCCGACGGTAGTGACAATACCCAGATAACGCATGACGCCTGGCAAGAAGGACAGCCCACGTGGTTTAAGGACGGCAAGAAGCTTGCCTTCCTTTGCAACGAAAGCGGCAGCAGCCAGGTATGGGAAATGAATCCCGACGGCAGCGGACGCAAGCAGCTGACCCAATACGAGGGAGACATCGAAGGGTTCTCTTTCTCGCCCGACGGCAAGAAACTCCTTTTCATTGCCCAGGTAAAGACCGTAAAGAGTACGGCAGACAAACATCCGGACCTTCCTAAAGCCACCGGCATTATCGTTACCGACCTGATGTACAAGCATTGGGACGAATGGGTGACTACTGCTCCCCATCCGTTTGTTGCTGATTTCGACGGCAATGCCATCAGCAATGTCACCGATATTCTTGAGGGAGAGCCATACGAAAGCCCGATGAAGCCCTGGGGCGGTATCGAGCAGCTGGCATGGAGCCCGTCTTCTGATAAAGTGGCCTATACATGCCGTAAGAAAACCGGACTGGCGTATGCCATTTCCACCAACTCCGACATTTATATCTACGACCTTGCCTCCAAGGAAACCAAAAACATCACGGAAGAAAACAAGGGATATGATACGAATCCCCAATACTCTCCCGACGGCAAATACATCGCCTGGCAGAGCATGGAGCGTGACGGCTACGAAGCCGACTTGAACCGCTTGTTTATCATGAACCTCGAGACCGGTGAGAAACGTTTTGTAAGCAAAGCTTTCGAATCGAACGTGGACGCCTTCTTGTGGAACAAAGATTCCCAGAGCATCTACTTCATCGGTGTATGGCATGGCGAGACACAGATTTACAACATCGACCTTGCCGGAAACGACAAGCTTACCCAGCTCACCGACGGCATGTACGACTATGCTTCGCTTGCCCTTTGCGGAGACAAGATTATCGCCAAACGCCACTCCATGAGCATGGGCGACGAAATCTATGCCGTAAACAGTGCACGCAACGGCGACGCTTTTGCAGAAGCAGTGCAACTGACCACAGAAAACAAGCAGATTTACGACCAGCTGGAGATGGGTAAGGTGGAAGCCCGCTGGATGAAGACCACCGACGGCAAGCAGATGCTGACCTGGGTGATTTATCCTCCACAGTTCGACCCTAACAAGAAGTACCCCACCCTCCTCTTCTGTGAAGGTGGTCCTCAGAGTCCCGTCAGCCAGTTCTGGAGCTACCGTTGGAATTTCCAGATTATGGCGGCAAACGACTATATCATCGTAGCTCCCAACCGTCGTGGTCTTCCGGGCTTCGGTGTAGAGTGGAACGAAGCCATCAGCGGTGATTATGGCGGCCAGTGCATGAAGGACTACTTCACTGCCATTGACGAAATGGCGAAAGAACCTTTCGTCGACAAAGACCGCCTGGGTTGCGTAGGTGCCAGCTTCGGAGGTTTCTCCGTATATTGGCTTGCCGGACACCATGACAAACGCTTCAAGGCATTCATCGCACACGACGGTATCTTCAACATGGAAATGCAATATCTGGAAACGGAAGAGAAATGGTTTGCCAACTGGGATATGGGCGGCGCTTATTGGGAAAAGAACAACGCTACGGCACAACGCACTTTTGCCAACTCCCCGCATCTCTTCGTCGACAAATGGGACACCCCTATCCTCTGCATCCACGGAGAGAAGGACTTCCGCATTCTTGCCAACCAGGCAATGGCCGCCTTCGATGCAGCCGTGATGCGTGGCGTTCCTGCCGAACTGCTTATCTATCCGGACGAAAACCACTGGGTACTGAAACCTCAGAATGGCGTGCTGTGGCAACGTACCTTCTTTGAATGGCTGGACAAATGGTTGAAGCCGGCTAAGTAAAGCCCCTCAAAAACGATAAAAACAAATAGTCCCGGATTCTTGACAAAGAATCCGGGACTATTTGTTTTTATTGTACACCGCCCGATTCATTTTTTATGACTATAATTTGAAAGTATTAGGTGTAATACGTACCTTGATAGAAGTCCAAGAAAAAATCAAATCTCATCCCGATTTAAAGAAACGTTACTTTCTTAAGCCTGATGAAGTTATTTTATTGGCAGACGGAACAAAAATTGTTGTCAACAACCAGTGGGGAACATTATTTCCAAGATTTCTTGAAGCAGCAAAGAAACTGTACCAAGTAACCAATGATTCGGAAAGCAATACTCCAATATCCCGATTAAAGATTACTTTTGGTAATGGGAAAGTAATTCAAGAGATATGTCTTGAAAAATACTTTTTCATGAAGAGTACGTATATTACGCTCAATAGTAAGATACACCCTATCAAGAAGATATAGCCATACTGTTGGTAATAAATATATCCTACTATTATAAAAGTCTGTATTGTCATATAGGCCAGAGAGACTATGACATGAGGAATCTTCAGCTCATTCGCCATAATCTGATACAGATGTTTGCGATGCGGCAGCCCGATATTCTCATGAAGCATCAGGCGGTGAATGATAGTCAGTACACTATCCACACCATAAACGGATAAAAGGACTATCCAACTGAAATCTTCCGTTTCAATGATGAGCCTGCCTATCAGGAAAAGAAGGATAAAGGCAATGCTCACCGACCCCACATCACCGGCAAAGCATTTAGCACGCTTGCGGAAATTGAAGAAACAGAAGACTAGAACGGAACAGATAACGGTATAGATGAAATCCGCTTCCACAAAAGTAACCACCTCCTTATTGATATAGGCCAACGCAGCAAGAATAACCAGAGAATAACCACCGGTTATGCCGTTAATGCCATCCATAAAGTTGTAGGCATTGATGATGCCCGTACAGACTATCAAGGCTATGACTATCCACCACCAGGACAAGGAGAAAAGTCCCCACTGATAAAACATCATAGCCATAGCAGAGAAATGAAAAAGCAGCCTTGTCATCTGTCCGGTGGATTTTATATCGTCCACGAAGCTGATGAACGTCACCAGTGTCAAGGCAAGCAGGAACCAGGGATATTCAAAGCCACTCGTCAGGAAATAGGCAAACGCCCCGAAATAGAAAATAATCCCACCACCGCGTAAAGTCACTTTCGTATGGGAACTCCGCTCATTGGGCTTGTCGATGATATTGTACCTATCAGCCACTCTAAAATAAAAAAGTTCTGCCAAAAACAGCAGAACCAAAACCATTAAATAATACATCATCCGTTTTTGATTATCCAGTAAAACCAGAGCTGAATACATGTAAATCCTAAAGATACAATACCCAGCCCTATCAATAAGACACCTAAATATACATTCATTCTATATTGAAGTTTTCCAACACATTGGTCGGCTTCCATCCCAATTCACGTATCGCCTTTTCATTACTGAAAGTCAAGGATTTCGTAATCTTATCTAACTTCAAGGAATTGATTGGAGCTTTCCTTCCCAAGCAATCACCTGCCAAAGCCATGCATTTAGCCACCCAGTACGGTATTGATAAAGGCAATTTCTTATCCAGTTGCCTGCAAATAGTAGTCTCAAGTTCTCTGAAAGTCGGGTGATGACTGTCACATACATTGTAGATGCCTCCCTTTTCTGCCAACAGAGGAACTAATTTTGCAATATCCTGCACCATCAATACACTCTTTCGTGCCTGACTGCCAGCAATACTGAGGTATTTCCCACTGCGGATACCATAAATCATAGCCCCCAGATTTCCCGGAGGGTTGGGACCGGCAATCAAGGAAGGACGGATTATGCCTAAAATGACATTATGTTCGTAACACCACTTTTGCAGATATTCCTCCGCAAGACGCTTACTCATGGCGTATGGTGTGTCTCCATTCAAAGGATGGTCTTCCGTAATATTCTCGCCATAAGCACAACCGTAAACTGCCACCGTGGAAATAAAAATAAATACTCTCGGTACTCCAACTTTTTCCAATGCAGCACAGAGATTCTTTGTACCCTGTAAATTCACATCAAAAAACATCTGTTTCTCGGCTTCACTTCTGGGCACAGAATGGGCTTTTCCTGCAGCATGGAGTATAATATCATACCGTTCATGTAATTCAGGAATCTCATTGGCTATATTTACAGTATAGTCATTCTGCGATAGCAGTCCTACAGTTGCAACAGTATACATTCTATCCAAAAGGGAACGTATGCCATTACCCAAAAAACCTGAGGCTCCGGTAAATAAAAGCTTCATAAAATGAATAGGTTATCTTAGCTCAACAGTCTATAATACTTTTCCAGTATCCGTTCTTTTGCAAAAACAGTATCCGCCACCGTTTTCGCATTGTTTTGCATTGCGGACAGACATGTCCTATTAGAATAGATATGCTCTATCATACGGGCCAGCATTTTAGGATTATCCGGCTCTACAACCCAGCCCAACGAATATTCTTCAATGCATAAAGCAATCTCCGACTGTCTGTCACCGATAAATAGCATAGGCTTGCCGCTTGCCATTATATTATATGATTTGGAAGGAACCCCCAAACCGTACATCCCATCAGATAAAGTCACAATGCCAATATCACAAGCATTCAAGAAATCATTCTGATTCGCACGATCCTGGAAACCCAACAAGGATACATTCTTATGTGTCCCTTTTTTCATATATGACACTATGTCACCAGCCTTGGCACCATCACCTATGAATAGGAAATGAATGTTATCATTTTTAATGAGTCCTATAGCTTCCAGCAGATTATCTATACCTTGGGCATAGCCCAAATTCCCTGCAAACTGAAATACAAATCTGTCCTGCAACCTCAAGGATGAACAAATCCGGGTACCTGCTTTATCCATAGGAAAGACCACTCCATTCTCAGCCCAAATAGGTATAAAACAGATTTTGGAAGCATCCCCTATTTTTTTTTTCAACACCTCACTCATATCCCTGCCTATCGAAATACAAAGTACAGCTTTAGAATAAGCGGCATCAAATACCCTTTTCAGACTTTTGTAAATGAAGGAGGAAGAAGACAGACGCTTTATGGCCACCAAATTTTCAGGAAATATATCATGTACGAGAATCTTATATGAAACGCCTTTTATCCATGCAACAAGTGGCATCATCAGTATTAGAAAAGCAGGATTGGTTACCACCAGGACCTCATCTCCATTCCTTACCAGCTTTAGTATTTTGCCGAACAGCAACAAACTGGACAACGACAACCTAAGAGTTCTTTTTACGAAGTTGTTCTTATCAATATTGGGTACATATACCCTATGAACCTTTACTCCATTGCGTGATTCCTCATTCAAGCGTGACCGCTTTTCGCCATTATTATATACAGACCCAGTACATAACACATGCACGTCCATAGCTCTAGCTGCCAGATATTCGGCTATTTCAGTCATGTAATATCCCGTAGAAGTTTTTACTGGATAATATATTTCAGAAACAACCCACACTCTTTTAGAAGACATTGCGTTTTCAGAATTTTCTCCAAACCATCTTGTTCACCACCCCCGTATAGCTCTGAATTATCTTCACGACCTTGGCCGATACATTCTCATCCGTATAATTGGGCACCGGCAGACCGTGATCCCCATTCCTATTCATCTCCACGGCAGTATCTACAGCCTGAAGCAAGGATTTGCCATCAATGCCGGCAAGGACAAAGATACCCTTGTCAAGAGCCTCGGGACGCTCCGTACTGGTACGGATGCATACAGCAGGGAAAGGATGCCCCACAGAAGTGAAGAAACTGCTCTCCTCAGGCAGGGTACCGCTGTCACTCACAACGGCATAGGCGTTCATCTGCAGGCAGTTGTAGTCGTGGAAACCGAGAGGTTCATGCTGAATCACACGTCTGTCAAGTGCAAAGCCGCTTGATTCCAGACGTTTCCTGCTACGAGGATGACAACTGTAAAGTATGGGCATGTCATATTTCTCGGCCATAGCGTTAACCGCGCTGAAAAGAGACAGGAAGTTCTTCTCCGTGTCAATGTTCTCTTCCCGATGCGCGGAAAGCAGGATGTATTTACCTTTCTGGAGATGCAATCTCTGATGAATATCGCTGGACTCTATTTCGGATAAATTCTCATGCAGGACTTCCGCCATGGGCGAACCGGTTACGTATGTACGTTCTTTCGCCACGCCCGAAGCGTTCAGGTATCTGCGGGCATGCTCCGAATAGCAGAGGTTCACATCGGAAATGACGTCCACAATACGGCGGTTGGTCTCCTCAGGCAGGCACTCGTCAAAGCAGCGGTTGCCTGCCTCCATATGGAAGATGGGGATATGCAGACGTTTCGCACCTATCACGCTCAGGCAGGAGTTCGTGTCTCCCAACACCAGCACGGCATCAGGTTTCACCTGCACCATCAGCTTGTAGCCGGCGTTGATAATATTCCCCATCGTGGCACCGAGGTCATCGCCGACGGCATCCATATACACATCGGGGTCTTTCAGCTTCAGGTCACGGAAGAAGACACCGTTCAGGTTATAGTCGTAATTCTGGCCGGTGTGGGCCAGAAGACAGTCAAAATAACTGCGGCATTTGTTGATGACAGCCGCCAGGCGGATGATTTCCGGACGGGTGCCCACTATAATCAGAAGTTTCAGTCTGCCGTTCTCCTGAAACCTGACTTGCGAATAATCCAATTTTATATCCATCTGTTCCTATATTCTTTAACTCGTTTCAGACTTTTTCAAAATAAGTGTCCGGACGTGCCGGGTCGAAACACTCGTTGCACCACATGAAGGTCACCAGGTCTTCCGTTTCCGAAAGGTTGACAATGTTGTGCGTATAGCCGGGAATCATCTCCACGACCTCCATCCTCCCGCCGTTTACCTCGAAGCTGACAATTTCCTCCGTACCTATCTTGCGGAGCTGTATCAGACCATGTCCGCTCACCACCACAAACTTCTCGTTCTTGGTATGGTGCCAGTGCTGGCCTTTCGTAACGCCCGGCTTGGAGATGTTCACCGAGAACTGCCCGCGGTCGGAAGTACGGATAATCTCTGTAAAACTGCCGCGGTCGTCCACATTCATCTTCAGGGGATAGCTGAACCGTTCTTCAGGCAGGTATGAGAGGTATGTGGAATAGAGTTTCTTTGTAAAGGCATCGCTCAAATCCGGGACGGACAAGGTACCGGGCATTTGCCTGAAAGACCTTATCAGTTCCACAATGCCGCCCAAGGTAATGGTATGCACCACGGGCACTTCGCAATAATCACCGTTGCGGTGTTCCCTGCCGCTCAGGGCAGAGATAAGCTCGTCCACCACATCGTCTATGTAAACCAGATGCATCACCACCGAAGGGTCGTTTACCCGGATGGGCAAGTCATGGGCGATGTTATTGCAGAAAGTGGCCACCGCGCTGTTATAGTTGGGGCGACACCATTTGCCGAAAACATTCGGGAAGCGGTACACCAGTACCTTTGCACCCGTTTCCCTGGAGTACTCGAACAACAGTTGCTCCCCTGCCCGCTTCGATTCACCGTAAGGGTTGTCGAGTGCGGCCTGCGTGGAAGAGGAAATCATTACCGGACAGGTATTGCCGTGCTTCTTCAATGTATCAAGCAGCGTGGAGGCGAAGCCGAAGTTCCCTTTCATAAACTCAGACGCATCCTGGGGACGGTTCACGCCCGCCAGATTGAAGACAAAGTCAGCCTGTCTGCAATAGACATCCAGTTCGGCAGAGTCACTGTCCATGTCATATTCGTAGATGGTAAGTTCCTCACCCGCAATGCCGTAATTACGGGCTTTCCCGTCACGGATGTTGTGCAGCTGGGATACAAGGTTCCGGCCGACAAACCCTCGGGCGCCGGTTACTAAGATTTTCATAAACTAATGGGATTGGATAGGATGGAAAAGTTAACAATGGCTATACTATTCACTCTTGATTTCCGCGCTCTTCGCCTTTTCCTCCATCCCGAGGTCTTCGCGGATGAAACGGAGTTTCAAAAGAAGCTTTTTCATGCCCTCCACATCCAGGCGGGCGGTGTTATGGCTGTGATAGTCCTCTATACGGGCAATATCCTCATTGCCTTCCGTGAAGAACTTGTCATAGTTCAGGTCACGGGTGTCGCAGGGAATGCGGTAGTAGTCGCCCATGTCGACAGCCTTTGCCATCTCTTCGCGGGTTACCAGTGTCTCATACAGTTTCTCGCCGTGGCGCGTGCCGATGGTCTTCACCTCCGTCTCACCGTATTTCGGATCAACCTGCGCGTATGTTTCCTTCAAGGCCTGCGCCAGTATATCCAAGGTGGCGGCAGGAGCCTTCTGCACGAACAGGTCACCGTTATGCCCGTGCTCAAACGCATAGATTACCAGATCCACGGCATCGTCCAGCGTCATCATGAAGCGGGTCATGTTGGGGTCCGTTACCGTAATGGGCCTGCCGTTCTTTATCTGCTCCACCCACAACGGTATTACAGAACCGCGGCTTGCCATCACATTGCCGTAACGGGTACAGCAGATGGTCGTACCGGCTTCCTCACCCAACGCACGGCCCTTGGCTATGGCAACCTTCTCCATCATGGCCTTGCTGATGCCCATGGCATTGATGGGATAGGCGGCCTTGTCGGTAGAAAGCACCACCACATTCTTTACACCATGCGCTATGGCGGATTCCAGTACATTGTCCGTACCGATCACATTGGTCTGCACAGCCTGCAACGGGAAGAACTCGCAGCTGGGAACCTGCTTCAAGGCGGCGGCGGAAAACACATAATCCACTCCCATCATGGCACCGTCCACAGACTGGCGGTCACGGACATTACCAATGTAAAATTTTACTTTGGAATTTTGCAGGTGATGACGCATGTCATCCTGCTTTTTCTCGTCACGGCTAAAAATACGGATCTCTTTGATGTCACTATCAAGAAAACGACGCAATACGGCATTACCAAAAGATCCGGTGCCTCCGGTGATAAGGAGGACTTTATCTTTGAAGATGGACATATAAAAATACTATTATTTATTCAATAATTGAGAATATAATTGCACGACCTGATTATTAAATGATTGCCTATATGAATCTATCCTTTCTTTTTTAATAGAAGTTTCCTTATGTAACTCTTTATAAAAAGAACACATTTTTTCAAATAAAGAGTTACTATTGCCACATTCAAAATAAGATTCTTTGCCAATCAATGGATTATTTTTAAACATAGGAATATCAGATACTATCAAGTCAGACCCTAATGAATATACAGATGAAGGTATTCCGCTATTAGTTCCTCTTAAATACGGAAGTATTACACATTTCGCCGATGCTATATATTGTGCATAAACAGCATCATCTACATAATGAAGAACAAACTTTATATTATACTTCTTATACTTAGTAACATCAATACCTGAATTTGGTGGATTATTCCCTACAACATATAAATTAGCTTCAGGATATAAACTGCTAAATTTTTCCCACGATTCCAATAATATATTTATCCCTTTTTCACATCTTAAATGGCCAATAAAAAGGAAATCTATTGTTTTTGTTATATCTGCCTTTATCCACGGATTTAAATCCATAATAGGAAAAGGATGGCAAATTATTTTTGAAGGCTTTATCTGATAATATTGCATCAAATCTACTATTGAATTTTCATTATGTACCAACAAGAAATCAGCCATATTCAACAAATAAGCACGCCGACTATTTTCCTTTGAAATATTTAAATATGAGTTTGCAAAAGGCACCACATCGTGACAAGTTATTATGAGTTTTATTTTCAACATTTTTTTTATTAAAACCAAAAAAGCATATTCTGGAAGGTATGAAGAATTAAGAGAGTAATTTATATATCGAGGACGTTTAAATAGAGCTTCAAAAAAAATGATAAGTAAGCCACAAATTAATTCTACATATCTAATATACGGCCTATACTTAGTTTTCTTCTTTCCTGCTGCTAAATCCGTAAAACGATAAAAAATTTTTTTTCCATTTTTAAACGGATAATAATAGCTGACAAATGCATTTTGCTTTATATTAGCTAAATCAAGAGCTTTAATTATCTCATTAATATATAGACCTGCAGAACCTTGTGTACCAGCATAAATATGAAAAAGGCTATTACTCATCTGTTTAAAAATAAATTAAGAATTACTCTTATATATTCTTTGAATAATACTTTTGAACGTGAAATGCGCCCATTAATTAAGCGTAATAAGATAGTAAACGCACACATCGGCAATACAGATATCAAACACAAAGGATAAAATCTTTTCGTAAAAAGAATACGATTTTTTAACTGACAGATATCTGCAAATTCACTAATCATTATCCCTTTTTCTTTTGTACTCCCCCCTTCTTTATGGAAAACTATGGCTTCTGGAATATATCCTATATTCCAACCACAAGCTTTACCTCGAAGAATCCAATCCAATTCTTCAAAATATAAAAAATAGTCTTCTGACATATATCCAACCTCCTCAATAAATGTTTTTCTAACAAACATGGACGCTCCTACCACATAGTCCATTACTGGTATTGGATTATCGTATTGACCTCTATCCGTTTCATAAGCCCCAATATGTTTACAACGTGCAAACCATTTATTATATACACCTCCAATTGCTTGAATTTTTGTAGGATCATCTAAAAACAATAGTTTATTTCCTAAAATACCTAATTGAACATCTGCATTACTCATGTAATTAACTAAACAATATAATGTATTCGGTTTAACAGTTGTATCATTATTTAATAACCAAATGTATTTTAATTGTTTCAGAGTATCGACAGCATATTTGACACCTATATTATTTCCGCCCGCAAAACCACAATTTCTACTAGAAAGAATAAGAGTAACAAATCCATTAAAATAAACTATTTTTCCATTTTTTGATTCAAAACTCCCATACTTTTCTAATCCCATTCTAAGAATATTCAATGAATCAGGAGTTGAAGCATTATCAACGACTATTATGCGATAATCTGTATAACTCGATTTTAGCAAGGACTCAATACAAGTTAATGTATCAACACTGCCATTATAATTCACTATAACAATTGCTACCATCTAATCTTTCGTAAAAAATAACTAATAGGTCCCCAAATTATAGGAAATGAAATCGCAGAAAAAGTCCACATATTAGCAAATGCATTTAATATTACGACCGAACAAGATAAACTTACAGTCGTTGTATAATATGGATTTTTTTTAGCACTAAAAGCCAAGAGTACAGTATACAATACAAATGTTTGCATAACAAATAATATCCCCATACCCAAGTATCCAAGTTGTGCATAAGCATCAGTATACATAGTAGACACATTAAAAACTGGGGAAATCAAAGGAGGTGATTCTAATTCAGACTTATAAAAATGTTTTGAAATAAAATCAGGACATATACACTTCCAAAAAAAAGTAGAAAATGATCCCGTAGGCTGATATATATCAATACAATTTTGAAGATTACCAATAGGAGAAGCTATATACATGTATGGCCAAAGAAACATATTAGATATGCCTAATGATTCGAAATCATCAGTTGGCTGTGTAAAAGCGACAAATACTGTACTATTCTCATCGTCATTAATACGTACACTACCTATGATACTGAAAAGGTATAATGCCAAGGATATACTAATAATACAATAAATCAATATTTTTCGTTTAAATGCTTTTAATGAAAAAAGATACACAAATAAACATGCAAAAAAAATCGTGAAAAGCATACCTCTATTTACCATCAGTAAAGGAGGGAAAAAAGCTATTATAAGGAAATTATACAAAAGTTTTCGACTAAAATTGCAAATTAGTCTATGAAATATAAAAGTACTGAAGAACACTGTATAAGTAACAAGAAGTACATGAATTGTCGGAATTCCTCCAAAATGAACAAATCCTTCCGTGCCCAATAAAATCTCTAATAAAGGTAACCGTTTAGCATATAAAAACTCTAATACATATAATATTCCCAATAACACAACTCTCCTGTTAACATTTATCGAAACATCAAATGGATTTGAAAAAAAAGACTTCCTACATTTTTGAATATGCAGACCATAAATTAGAGATAGAATAAATGTTATCAACAAAAAGACTATTAACTCTATTGACAAATCAGGTAAAAGAATAGACCAATGCAATGAATATAACATCAAAATAATTACAAAAACATAAATATATAAATAAAAAGGATTAATTATTTTTTTCATTACACATCTTGTCTATCAATGTTCTACAACTCTTATACTGATATCTATACCATTTAATATAGACGAGACGAAATCTAAGCTCATAGATAGGGCACAATAGCATAAGAGAAAGATTTATAAATAGCTTATTTGAAATATTCATTTTATTTTTTATCCATGCTATTAAAACCAACTTAAATCGAACAAAAGGATGTTTTAAGTAGAACGAACAAGAAAGAAGTTTTTTAATATTACTATAATTCATATTAAAAGAGAATATTTTAAACAGTAAATCTGAAAATACTAAAAAATCATTTTCATATAGATTACCATTATGTAACCGATTAAATTGCTTCTCAAAAAAATAAATATGCGAATCAACATGAACTGAAGTAATAATTTTTTTAGATATAGAGTGCTCATTACCAGAAATCCTATAATAATAATCAGGCTTTAAGTTTGAATAACAATATTTGCCTCCAACAGCAATAACTGATAAATTAAAATCAGAATCTTGGAACGATTTTAACTTTATATCCCACTCAATGCTATTTTCTCTTATAAAATCTAATCTATATATATTCGTAACAACAACAAAAGGTAATGTGCGTCTAACCAAATTAGAAATGTCATTACCATTTTCTCTATAACCATACAAAATAGTATCTACATCCATCAATTGTTTTTTAAATCCTATCATAGGAAATACTGCAAAATCTAATTCGGGATGATTTTCAAGGTAATCAACACGTTGTTCAAAGCAATAAGAAGCTATCAAATCATCAGCATCTAAATAAATAAGATATGTACCATTCACAAAATTTATAGCATAATTTCTACAAGACTGAGCACCTTTTATTAATAAATTTGGACGAACAAACAAATGGAAACGAGAATCATAAGAAACCATTTTTTTTACCACCTCTACACTATTATCTGTTGATTGATCATCCACTATTATGACTTCAAAATTCGTATAACTTTGATTTTGTATTGCTTTTATCATACTAGCAATAAACTTTTCAGCATTATACATAGGTATGATTACTGATAACAACCTTCTTTCCATTAATCCCAATTTTTTTAATCCTCTAAAAAAGCATTACAATAGTCTATATCAACTAAAACATTTCCTTTTTATAATCTTCCATCAATCATCTCCCTATCCAAAATACCTTTCACATCATACACAACACCATTTTCATTCTTCAAGAATGAACGTATATCAAGAGAAACAAACTCTTTATGTGCAACAGCAAGTATTACCGCATTGAATTTGCCTTTCAGGCTTTCTAATGAAGATGAAGTGAGTTGCACACCATATTCATGCTCAACTTTATCTGCATTTGCCCAAGGATCATAAACCGTTATGTTCTTGGTATATTCCTCCAATGTGTGATATATGTCAACAATCTTAGTATTTCTTACATCCGGACAATTTTCTTTAAACGTAAAACCAAGGATCAATACATTACTATCTTTCACCAAGACACCCTTTTTATTCATCAGTTTTATCACCTGGTTGCCCACATAATCACCCATACCGTCATTCAGGCGACGGGCAGAAAACATCACACGAGGCAACACACCATATACTTGCGCTTTTTGAATCAGATAATAAGGGTCCACACTGATACAATGACCACCAACCAAACCCGGCTTCAACTTAATGAAATTCCACTTTGATGAAGCAGCCTCTATCACATCGTTGGTATCAATCCCCATCGCATTGAAAATTTTCGCCAACTCATTCATAAAAGCAATATTCACATCACGCTGGGAGTTTTCTATAATCTTTGATGCCTCTGCTACTTTTATGGAAGGGGCTTTATGAGTACCGTTTACCAATACCGAATTATAAACATTATCCACAATATCAGCAATTTCAGGCGTAGAACCGGAAGTCACTTTCTTAATCTTCTCAACCGTATGTTCTTTATCGCCCGGATTAATACGTTCAGGCGAATAACCAGCAAAAAAATCCTTATTAAATTTCAGACCTGACACACGTTCTACTACAGGCAAACATTCCTCCTCAGTAACACCTGGATAAACCGTTGACTCATAGACCACGATATCTCCTTTTGATATGACTTTACCAACTGTTTCACTTGCTCTCCATAAAGGTGTCAAATCCGGACGATTATTCGCATCTACCGGAGTGGGCACTGCAACCACATAAAAATTACATCCACGAATTCTATTGATGTCTGAAGTACACACAAAATCATAATTGCTAATAGCATCTTGCAATAATTCATCAGAGACTTCAAAAGTTGAATCGTGCCCAGCCATCAATTCATCCACACGCTTTCGATTCATATCAAACCCAACAGTGAAATATTTTGTTGAAAAAAGACGAGCTAAAGGAAGCCCTACATAACCGAGACCGATTACGCAAATCTTAATTGAATTCATATACTCTATTTTATTGATTTATAATAACATACAATCATACAGACTCATTAAAACTCATCACTCCAAATCGGTATATTTACATATTCTTTTATTACCGAATCTGCTATAGGATAATTATTGTCAGAGTCAATAAGATATGGCCAATTATATAGAGCAACTTCTACATTCTCTTTATTTATAGTTGGCCCATCATGAAGAATTCCACGTTTTGCTAAGGAGCATTCTATCAAAGAATTGCACATATATAAAGGTAAATGCAAATGATTTTTTCTGCAATAAGCAATCAAATTTTTATTGTTATTATTGAATCTGTCAATCATATGTAATACATATTGCTTTTGCAAATCAGACATGCGCTTTATTTTATATTCATGTTTAACAACCAAATGGAGTTTACAAAAAACTCTTCCCACAATAGAATAAAGCAATGCCCTTAATAAAAGAAGGGGGCATGATAAAGGATAATATCCTAATAATACTTCATTCCACAAAGAATTATTACGAAAATCATATTTATAATACTGAGGTTCCAACAAGTAACTCATCCAAAATAATTTCCGTAATAACAACTTTCCACGACTATCAGATTCTTTCTCTAAAGCATTATAAACATCAAAAGCTTTTGTATATAAATCATCTGACAACTTTAACATCCCCCCAGAAGTAGCTGAAATTGGCTTGTCATAAAAGAAACTATAAAAATAATTATCTGACAAATCCTCTAAAAAATATCCACCTATTTTAGCATGAAAAGTCTGACATAAATCATCTATCAAGACTACTCCTCTTAATTGACAGAGTTGTTTTATACGCAAATAATCCGGGTTGGGAATGCCAAAAAGATGAGAAAGAATAAGAATATCTATCGAATCAATATGTTTCTCTACAATGTCATAAGTTGTAGTAAAATAGTCTTTATCAATATCCATTAATACAACCCTATCCTCGGCCATTTGTATTACATCAAGAACAGTAGAACATGTAAAAACTTGCAACCCTACACGCTTTTTAGTTCCAAATAAATTCAAAAAGAAAAGCAAGGAAGAAGCTCCACTATTAAAAAAAAAACTATTAGATATAGTATTATCAATTTGTTGTCCTTTTCCACAAATACACTCCCACAAAAAATTATAATCTACATTGGGTTTAGAACGTGCTATCATATTCTTCCAAGCATTTTATTTATCAAATTTTTCGCATATTGCCAAGTAGTATCATAACCATATTGTAATTTAAAATATTGACGAGGCTTAGAACTGAAATTTCTAAAGTTTCGTTCTACATGCTCTATCATTGAACCTCCAAAATTAAAAAAGTGTACTTTTGACGAAAAATAACGTATTGCATACCATGTAAGATAAGTATGTCCCCCACTATCACGTAGTTTTTCATCGCTGGCTCCCAGCCAATAATATACTTCTTTTTGGTTATGAAGATAAAATGTTATTGCATGTATCTGATTTTGAGAATCCACTATTTTCAATATCGTCCCCATACCTCTTTTCATAACTTCCTTATATAATTTCCGGACTGTATCATTAAAATAAGGTTTCTTTAGTCCCTGACGCAAATAAGTTTTATCAGACTCTACAAGATACTCTTCCACATCATCAGTCTTTACAACCTGCAAATCAGACTTCTTCTCGACTTTATTCAAGATCCATTTATGTCCTTTACTAAACCGTTTAAATTCCTCTTCAAGCACATAGTTAGAATAGTCTATCACATAAGTATACAAAGTAGTTTGAGTAAATTTTTTCCAATACAAAGGCAACCAATAATCATAATTGTAGTTGAAATGCATAGAAAATCGTTTTATATCCTTCATAACGAATTCTATGATTTGATTAGAATATTCTTTTTGATTAGTAAGCTGCTTTTGTAAACGCATATTATTACGTTTACTCATATCTTCATACAACATACCTAATGATTGCGTCAATGGGGGCTGATGAATATTCCCCGATGAAAAATACGGAAGAGCTAAACCTGCAACAATAAGATTATCTTCATCAAAAAGCGCACAAATTTTAAAATCCGAATCTGTTATTGCATCAAGCCACCAAGAATAATCCCACAAAAAACCTTGAGGCGATTGGTCGACAAAATGGTTCCATACTTCATAATCATCCTCGGATAAATAACGTACAATCATATATACTTATTCTTATTTAATATTTGATTTTTGAATAAACGCAAACTATGCCTATAAATATAAGAGACACACCCTAACACACTTAGCATGAAAGCAATTTTCAGTATCAATCTATACCACAAATCATCTACTAACTGAAAGAAAAAAATTGAAATACACAATAGAAAAAAAATGAAACAAAAAAAATACATTTTTTTCCAATAATATCTAAGATAAGGAACTAACTTCATTGACAAAAGCAATGAGATAACTGAACTTACAAATTGAGATAGCAAAAATGCAACACCTGCCCCTAGATAGCCATAATTAGGAATAAGAATCATATTAAATACAAAATTCAATAAGACTGTGGAGAGGCTTATAATCATTACATATTTAGTATAGGAGAAAAATAGAGATTTGGAAAAAAAGAAATATAGTCCATTTAAAACATACCCAAATGTAATAAATACAATCGGTTGCCAAGATGAATAAAATTCGTCTGTGGTCATGAGCCGTATGAATTCAGGCGAAAAGAAAGTGATAACCAAAGCAACAAAACAACACAGTACATTGGAAATTTCGGCAAATTTATATATTGATTTATAATTTGATGATTCATTTTCTTTCTCCAACTTTTGGTAAAGCCAAGGAGTAAAAGCTTGATTAATACTCGAAGTAAATAAGTTAAGAATATTGCCAAATTGATTAGCTACGCCATACAAGCCCACTTGCTGAATACCAATAAGCTTATTCAATAATATGCGATCTAACATGACAGATAAATATCCTGAAACAGAATGGGGAATCAATGGCAGCGAGTATTTAAAAGCAGCAACTGATATTTCTTTATTAATACACAATGTAATATGAGGTAAAAAACTAATCATAGAATATATAAAGAAAATCATTGATACTATGAATGAGGATATAATTATACCTAATACACCTTGATGAAATACCATCAACATGAGTAAATTTAAAAAGACTTGCAATAGAAAATTACACATCAAATTTAATGTATATCTTAAGCCATCTTGTGTACATTGAAGCCATTGCTGATAAAACAAATACAAAGGACTAAGCATTGTCCCTAATATGGCAAGAAGCAACAAAGGATAAAAAGGTATTCCTTCTGCCAAAGGAACCAGAAGGGCATCATGGAAAATGATACAAATCAATCCCCAGAATGCGGAATTAAAAAGTACCATTAGCAAAATAGTTCCCCACACTATAGCTTGACCTTTAGATGTAACATATTTAAAATGAAAACGGGCAGCAGCAGCATGAAGAGAAACAAGAAATAAAATAGAAAGGAAACCCGTTATAGATGTTATCAAATTCATTATACCATAATCTTCCGGCTTTAAATAAGTTGTGTAAATTGGCAATAGCAAAAAACCAGTGCCTTTTTGCAATAGTGCACAAAAAGTATATAAAGATGAATTTTTCAGTATTTTATTTACAGTCATGTTATTTGGTATACCCCTTTAACCTTTGCTTCACTTTCTCTTCAAATCCATCAGCCCATAATTGACTTGAATCTATGGTATTCCAATTATCTCTATCCAACATCTCTAATTCTATCGCAGACTTCACCCAAACACCTACATCTGCAGGAAAATATTTGCGCACGATGGGAATGTCTATAATGATAATCTTTTTATGAAAAGCCATAGCTTCAAATAAACACGTAGAATAGCCACCCACAATGTAATGCGACTGCGAAATATCCTTATAAAGATTTATTTCTGAAAATGATAACGAAAGATTGGAATATTCATCTATAATCTCTTGATAGAACTGGATGACATCACGAGGATGTAATCTAAGCACAATCTTCTTTTCCGGATAAAAAGACGCCAAATCTTTTGCGAAAGACAACACATGTTCTCGAATGGAAGGTTGTGAAATTATTAAAAAATCATTAATCACTTCCTCACTGGCATATTGCTTAATATACCGATTCAGATGAGGACTGCCAACCGAAATAATCTCATACTTCCAATCTATATATTGTTTCCAATAGTCACCAAAGCTATATAAAATATCAGGAAGATAAGTTGCATATTCATCATGATTTACAATAAAATCATCTGCATGATAGCCTAAATGAGATTGCAAAATAGCACCATGTTGCATTTCTATTACTTTAATACCTAAATCGTGAGCAGCCTTGATTAGAGGAGCATAAGTTTCACCGTACGAACCACAGTTTACAGCAATCAAATTGCATTGTGTCTTTTTTAAGACCCATTTTATCAAAGAATAATATATGCGATGAAAATAATCCAAACGCCCTAACTCTTCAATTGTATAAAGTTCAGGATAATTTTTAATTATATAATCAAAGTCTATTCTCCTTATAGGTTTAATCTTATTAAAAACACGACTAAGTGTAAAAGACAAAAACAGCAAATAAGTTCTTATAAATGACATTGACTTATAAGAATTTTTGGCACGCCATTTAAATTCTTCATCAGCATCTTCAATCAATAGACTATCCTCAGGAAATAGATCATAATAGTAACCATCCATTGAATTATAATAAATCCCTTTTTCGCCTTCTACTTCTACATTAAAAAGAGTAGAAGAGAAAAATACAAGTTTTTTCTTCTTTACTCTTATTCGGATTAGATTACTAAATAATCTAAAAAAAATAGTAGGTTTAGACACTGGATTTCTACTAGAGGATGAAGTATTATCTTGATTCTTACTGCATAACAATTTATATCGCACAAATGGTAAGATCATCATTCCATTACTAAAACGTAACTCTAGCAGTTTTTTATCTTCCAAATAATCCATTCGAAAATGAAATTAAAAATTCACTCCTTTTTAAGAAAATCAATTATCTTTTCTGCAAATTCTCTCACACACCCTTCGCCTCCCTTTTTATTCATTAAAAGAATATCATCAATTTGCTTTACCTTTTCACAAGCATCAGCAGGACAAGCCTTTATACCTACAGCATTAAGTAATTTGCAACAATTTATATCATCGCCTATATAAGCCACTTCATCAAGCGATATACCTTCTTGTTCACAAATACCCATAGCAGCCTCTAACTTACCCTCCCCATGTTTACCTTGAATTAAATAATCTATTTTCAACTTGTTAGCTCTATCTTCTACCATCCGAGTATTTTCACTAGTTATGATACCAGTTTTAATACCTGCCTCACGCAAAAGCTGAAAGCCCATTCCATCACGAGTATTGAATTTTTTGAGTTCATATCCTGGTTCAGCATAATACATCCCTCCATCTGTCAACGTACCATCTACATCACTAATGAACAATTTGATTTTTCTTGGCCTTTCGATTCGTGAAAGTATATGCTTTTGCATCAATTTTTCTAAAATAATCCAATCGTCAGGTTCATCAACTTCAAAAGCTGTATATTCTGGCATTTCATATATACCAATATTTCCACTCAAACGATTACCTTTTTCTAAAATATTCTTTATGGTATTAATATAAAATGCACCATTTTCCATCAACATACCCGAGAAATTTTGACGGCGGGGACGTTTATGGTAATCATAATTTAAAGGGGTACCATCCTCATTCCAAAAAAAACGATAATTACGGACACAAGTCAACATAGAATCATATTTACCTTGCTTATATATAGAAAGAGCTTCTGTAAAATGGAGAGTTCCAGTTAAAGGTGAGGTCGCTTGAACTAGCATAAAAACGTCAAGTTCATTGAGCTTAGCCAATTTAATGTATTCAAGCATTACACTCTCTGTAGTAGCTGTATCAGAAGCATTTTCAGCTAAACGACGATAAATTACTGTTTTTTTATATGATTGTGCCACTACTGCGCATTCTATTTCATCACTATCAGTAGCTATTACTATTTCATCTACCAGAGAACAGTTCTCCAAGGCCTCAATATTCCAACAGACCAGAGGTTTACCACAAAAAAGTTTTATGTTTTTAAGAGGGATAGATTTACTCCCTCCTCTTACCGGTATAAATGCTATCGTTTTCATTTTTTATTCTAGAATTACCATTTTACTTGGTGCTTTTTCAATTTATCACGCTGAATCTTTTCAATATCCAAAATTTCCTCTTTTTTATAAGTCAGAGATTTAGCAACTGCCTTACAATCACGTACAAGTTTTCTTACGCCATCAGGTTCTAATGAAGCTGCATGGTCTGTTCCTTTCCAAGTACGGTCAAGCGTATAATGCCGTTCAATCCATTCTGCACCTAATGCAACAGCAGCCGAATCCACAGCAATTCCTAAATGATGTCCCGAAAATCCGATAGCTTTTATCCGGTCAGCATACAATTCACGTAAACGAGTTAATTCAAGTAAACATATATCTTCAAAAGGCACAGGATAACCAGATGTACAATCATAAATTACAAGATCTTTATTTCGTCCTTTCGATTCAAAAAAACGTATAATCTTTTCTTCTTCATCATGAGTAGTCATTCCAAAAGAAAGATGAATTTCTCCTTCAAAATGCTCACATAGATATTCAAGTAAATCTCTATTTAGATTACAAGCGGATGGAACTTTTATTAAATTAGGCTTTAAAGAACAGATTTCCTTCGCTGATGTAACATCCCATACTGAGGTAGAGTATTCAATACCATATTCATTACACCACTCTTGCAATTGGCGGTGTTGGTCAATCGTAAATTCAAGAAATTCACGATGTTTACCATAAGTATCGCCATAAGAATTCTCAGGATGAGGATGAGGGGAATTATATTCTTCAAAAGTGAGAAGTTCTCGATTACATCGCTTCTGAAATTTCACGACATCAGCGTTACAATAAGTTGCAGCTGTTTTGATTAACTCTTTTGCGATTAACATATCACCTTTGTGATTACAACCAATTTCTGCAATAATTTTAGGATTTTTCATTGGAATATCTATTTTATATGGAATAAATAACACCATTTATCAATATTCCATTTTTGACATTATAAGTCAACAATGCCCATTACTTCATGTCAAAAACAGATAAAATATATAAGCGTCCAATTTTGACGTATTGTATAGAAGAAAACACCATTTAATAATTTCCCTTTAAATAAAAAAATAACACTTGATTTTAATATATTAGTACTGATTCCTATCATTATGGACAGAAGATTCAAGTAGTCGAATATTGATATCCTGTTTATCCTTCAGTGATATCAATGTGTGGTGTACAATGACCACATTAATCGCTCCTCTTCGGGAGCGATTTTTTTTCTATACAAGAGGTCGGATTTTACTCATGCAGACATCTATTATGATTCTTACCGAAATTATTGCTATTAGAAGCAAAAATACATTATATGGGAATATTTACATATTGCAAAACATGATGCTAGAAAACAGTTTACGTAAACGAATTACATCTATTTATTTTAAGTAGAGCTTCGCTTTCCTTTACATATTGTCGAAATTTCTATCTAAAAAAACAAAAATAAGGATCCCAATACGAGCTATAACAAGTATTATCTTTATTCTTAACAAAAAATCATTACTCCAATGGATATTATTCTTCAACAAAAAAAAGAAAAAACTCAAAAACACAATCTGTTTTCCCTTCTACCCTTCTCCTATCTCCTCCACCAGCGACGCATGCACAAACGTCGTCGCCACCGCCATCACCCCCTCGATGTTCACCACCACCCTCCTGTCATGGCGCACACGCACAAACACCCCTTCCACTCCTTCGAAGATGCCGCCGGTGATACGTACCCGGGTTCCTTGGGAGAGGTTCAGTTCGGTGGGTTCAAGATAGAGCACAGCCTGGTCGTAGGTGCCAGACACGGCGATGAAGCTGCGCATCTGCGAGTCCGGGATGACGATGGGCTGGCGGGTTTCGCGGTCCATGATATAGCGGATGGGGATGTTCATGCCCGGTTCGTTCTTTATTTCATCCATACGCTCGCGGGTGGAGCGGACGAAGACCAGGTTATGGACCGCAGGAACAAGCTTGCGCAGGCGGCGCTCTTTCCTCACGACATACTCATAGCGCATGGGTATATAGTTTTCAATGCCCGCTGCATCCAGGTATTCCTTGAAAAAAAGCTCTCGGCTATAGGTGACACGCACTGCATACCAGTGCATTTCTGCATTCTCGTTCACGAAAAAATATGATTGGGGGACACCGGAGTAGCGAAGTACCTCCCGGTCAAGTAATGTAATGCGGTTACTTTAAATAGGCTATATGCATTCATTTTATTTCAAAACCCTCCACCATCTCGGAAGGAAGGCGACGAAATAGTTATATTCAAGCTATCTTGCGATAAGCCGTTATCAACGAAACGTTTATGATGAAAGAAATGTTTTATAACACGTTCCGTTTAATGAACGCAAAGGTAACGTCAAGAAATGAAAGTACAAAATATTCTGATTGATAAAATGATAATCTTTTTTAATGCAGACATCATCACACTATATATCAAAGAATTACGCCTATTAGGTAAGATACACGCGCACGCGCGTCATTTCTTATCTTTTTAAAGAAAGGGTGTGTTACATATATAACCATAGGTTCCGGTACCTCACCCTATACATACAGACTACACACACGCTTCACTTGTTCACGGAGAGGGGCACCACAGATTACACAGATTGGCACAGAGGAGCACAGAGAAGAATTCTTCGCTACGTTCTGAGTGACGGATACTCACGGAAACAAAAGGATGATACGCACGGACATACACAAAAGTGATACGCACAGAAACTACAAAAATCCGTGCCAATCCGTGTAATACATAGTGCACAGACTTCTCTTTTTTATTAATTTTGCACCCGATTCGTTAACTTAATATAAAATTAGATTTTCAAATTGTAATTATGAGAACAAAAAAACGCCAATTAGCGTGATGCAAATCAAAGGGAGAGATTACCAAGTGCTGTACACCAAAGAGAGCAAAGAGGTGCAAGTGGCCATCGACCTGCTTTCTATGGTAGAACACAAGTCGTTAACCGTGGAATACAAGGAGCGGAAGGCTTTCCTGACACCCTTCATACCACTGCTGATAAATCCCCAAAAGGAACACGGACTGAAGGGCGTAAGCCCCTTCGCCAAGCTGCTGCATCTACTTGTAAACTTTATGGACGCGGACGGAAGCGGCAATACGCTGAACCCCGATTGCATTGAGGATGAGATATATAAGCTCTTCAATGAGCTATATCCCAAGGAGTAAAACGGACCAAGGAATTCAAATTGTAAAAAAACGGCTGTCCCACTGCGGATGGCCGTTTTTGCTTCCTAAGGAAATAAACGGCATCTTTGCGCCGCCAATAAGGCAAACTTAATACAAGTAGAATGGAAAACATTCCAGTGACCACCTACCGTGGTTTCAGCGCCGTCAGCGGGGAGACAACCTTCACGCAGGACATGGCTGACATAAAAAACGGCAAGCATGCCAAGTTAATCATCAAAATCGCCAGCCTCGTGGCGCAGGGAAAGGTGGAGGAAGCCAACCACGTCAAGAAGCAGCTTCCCTTCAGGACCCTCACGGCCAACTACCGGGAAAGAAGGCTCGCACCGAGCATCACCCGCTACAACCCCGTCATCACGCTCGACATCGACGACCTGGAAGAAGGACAGTTGGAGCAGACCCGGACCCTCATCAACGAAGACCCGCACACCCTGGGCAGTTTCCTCTCCCCCAAAAGGCACGGCTACAAGCTGTTCGTCTTCATGCAGACGGAATACACCCGGCGTCTGTATGACCGTCTCCGGCAGGGCGAGGTGACCTACGCCACGCTCGAGGAGATACACCTGAAGCTGTACAGCGCCGCCAAAGAGCACTACGAGGCCCTTCTCGGAGTAGAGGTGGACGGAAGCGGAAAGGACATCTCGCGAGGATACTTCATGTCCTTCGACCCGCATGCCTATATCAATGCCGCACTGCTGGAACAGATTTCCCCGTTGCCGGCACGCATCATCCCGCCTGCGAAGAAGGAGAACAGCCCAAAGAAGACGCCCGTCGAAACGGTACACCCCCTCCCCGCCTCCTCTGCCGCCACGCCGCAGGACGCAAAGCCTTGGGAGAAGCTGATATTCTCCCAAGCCGTGACCGCCGTGAAGCGCACCACCAGGTTCCGGGCAGGCAACCGCGACAACTTCCTCTTCGCCCTGGGCAACAAATGCTACAGCAAGGGCCTGGACGAGCAGACAGCCATCAGACTGGCGAAAAACGAGTTCGGACAAGAGTATCCCGACGTGGAATCTCCCCTGCACAATGCCTACATCTATACCGACAAGACCAGCGAAGCCGCTACAAAGAAGGAAGAGAAAAAGCCCGTCATCAACCAAGTGATGAGCTTTCTGGAAGAGCACTACGGCATCCGCAGGAACCTCATCCTGGACCGCCTCGAATTCATGCCCTATGCCCTGTCGGCAGATGCCGGAAAAGGTTACCGCCCCATGCGCGGAAAGGACTACAACACCATATTCGTAGACCTGCAGATGGCCGGCATCTCCTGCTACCAGAATTTCCTCAGAGCCGTGATAGACTCCAACTACGCCAAGGAGTTCAACCCCTACACCGACTATCTGTACGCGCTTCCCCCCTGGGACGGGACGGACTACATCGCCCAACTTGCCGACACCCTGACGACCGAGAACCGGGAACTGTGGCAGGAGGGCTTCAAACGGTGGATAGTGGGCCTGGTGGACTGCGCGCTGAGCGACGAGGACATGAACCAGCTCGTCATCATCCTCTACAGCGAGCAGGGAAAGGGAAAGAGCAGCTGGATTCGGCGCCTGCTGCCGCCCGAGTGGAAAGAGTACTTCTACAACGGCATAATAGACCCGAGCAACAAGGACGATGCCCGCCTGCTCGCCACGCGAATCATCATCAACATGGAGGAGTTCGAAGGCGTGAAGCCCGGCGAGCTGGCAGCATTGAAGCGAATCATCGCGCAGGACAACGTGACGCAGCGCAAGGCCTACGACATCGAAGCCTTCACCCTGCCCCGCCACTGCTCCTTCATCGCGAGCACCAACAACCGGCAGTGCCTGCAGGACATCGGCGGAAACCGGCGTTTCCTCCCCATCACCGTCACCGGCATAGACTACCACACCCCGGTGAACCATCCCGGCATCTACGCCCAGGCGCTCGCCTTGCTGAAAGACGGTTTCAGATACTGGTACGAGGGCGAGGAGATAGAACAGCTGAACAAGCACAACGAACGGCACCGCATGAAAGACCCCGTGGAGGAGAACCTCTTCGTCTTCTTCCGCAAACCGCTGCCCGAGGACCTGCAGGTAAAATGGCTCCCTGCCAGCGTCATACTGACCAAGCTCAGCATATTCGGGAAGGTGCAGGTGAACCCGCACACCCAGCTGGTACTGGTGCAGGCACTGGAAAAGTACGGATTCGGCACACGGACCAACGAGCAGGAGACGACCGAATATGAGGTAGTGGACATCCAGCTATATCAGTAACCGGTATTCGAGGAGAAGAGAGAAGCCCCGTAACATATATTGTTGTGCATGACAACATATATTGTTACGGGGCTTTACATATATTGGCGTTTTCTTTACACGGCTTCCCTATTTCCGGCCGGCATCCTGTCAGGGTTCTCCCAGATACTTCACCAGCACTTTCACTTCCAGCGGAGTGAAGGTGCGCCGGTATTTGTTGTAGCCCACCTTCTCCAGCTCACCCTTCAGCGCCTTGTTGTGGCGTATCCATGCCGCCAGGGTATAGATGGCATTGCTGATGCAGTAAGTCGGGTTGTAGAGCATGGCAAGCTCCTCCTTCGAATAGGCGTGGATGCGGAACGGACGAAGGTCTTCCTCCTCCTCTTCCCTCTTTTCTTTTTCTGTTTTCATTCCTTATGTTATTGGTTGATTATTACACCATAAAGATACTGAATATCAGCGGTATGACCAAGCGTATACAGACATAAACGGGCATCGGACGAAGAACTTTTCCTGAACAGAAAGGAAACGGGAAAGAGACGGCGTAACCCGAAGAAAGCCATGAGCAGAAAAAGCCGGAGAAGTACTTTTGCAGCACCCCTCTTCCCCCCCTAAAGGAGAAAGAGAAGAGTATTGCAATACGGGACTTTAATTTCTAATTGTTAATTTTTAATTATTTAATTGTTTATGGGAGTACCATTCAAGAAGATTGCGAGGAAAGATCCTCGAAAGGCAGATGCGGTGGCAAAGTTCTACCCGCAGCTGGTGACACTGGGCGACAATGCGACGCTGGACGACATTGCGTATGTGATGAAAGAGAAGAGTTCGCTGACACTGGGAGACATCCAGAGTGTATTGACCAATTTTGTGGAGGCCATGATAACAACCCTCTACAGCGGCCAGTCAGTGAATATCAAGAACTTCGGCGTATTCAGCCTGTCGGCGCGTACGGCAGGCGTACTGGATGTAAAGGAGTGCACCGCCAAGAACATCAAAGCGGTGAAAATCAATTTCCGGCCTTCCAGCACCGTAAGACCGGACATCGCCGCCACGCGTGCCGGGCAGAAGATTGACTTCTACGACCTGGAGGCATTGGTGAACAAGGGAGACGGTGAAGGAGGAAGCTCCGGCGGCGGTTCCGGCTCGGGAGACGGAGGCGGTTCGGACGGAGACCAGGGCGAAAATCCGTTGGGATAAGTATGACTGATTTTACTACCGATTCGTATGTTCAACTTTTAAAACGTATATAGCATGAAAAAAAGTATCTGGGATAAAATTCTGAAAGTCGTAATTGCAGTAGCCTCTGCCATCTTAGGGGCATTGGGAGCCAATGCGATGAACGTGAACATTTAAGTCGCCGGAAAGAAAGGACGGCAGGAAGAGGAAACCCCGAAAAAGGTTTCCTCTTTCTCTTCCCTCTCTATACAGCGCAGGATACGCCAGTCGCAGCTACGCACCCAATAGCGGAAAGCCATGTTCGGGTGGAAATGCTCCGAGAAGTCCAGCAGACGTTCCAAATCAAACTCCTCGGAGATGACACCGGCACCGCTACGGAATGCATCGTAGGCGTTACAGTCCTGCTCGATATGCGCCGGAACCATCAGCAAAGGCTTGCCCAGATACATCGCCTCGCAGACCGACTCGAAGCCGGCAGTGGTGGCATAGGCCTTGCAGCCTGCCATGTAGCGCAGGAACTTGACGTCATCGAGCTGATGGAAACTCAAGGTGTCGTCCACACGGCACACCTCGGCTTCGTCCTGCTTGTCCCAGAAGAAGTGGAGGGGTATTTCCGGATGGGCACTGTGCCAGTGGAGGATATTCTCGCCAAAACCGGAGTTTACCATGTATCCGTGGAGATAATCCCCTTCCGTACCTTCGCACGACAGCACCTCCCTCCGCAGCAATGGCGGAACCACGCGGACATACGCTTCTTCGTCATCCTCCATCTCGCGGAAGGAAAGGGCGAGCTTTTCGCGGGCACCTATGCACGTGAGGCGGGTGAAAAGGCGGAGCAGCCACAGATGGAAGCCGTTCTTACCGGGAAACTCGAAATCGCGGTGCAGGAACAGGTACTGGTGCCCGACGCTTATTTGAGGAACGGAAGGACGGAAGAAGAGATAGGTCATCCCCGTGAGCAGTTCGTAGAAGTTGATGACCAGTTCGGCACCACTCTCCTCGATGCGGCGGTGTATATAGTGCATGCTTTTCAGATAGACGGGCAGACGGGTGAGATTATAGGCCACACTACGCGCAAGACTTGCCCGCTTGTTGGCAGGCGTAGGCAGGAAATTGGGACTGAGAAAACGTTTCACCGGAGCTTGGATGCTGCGGTTGAAGAAACCGGGCAGACAGCGCGAATTGCTTTTGCCCACCAACACTTCCACTACCTCGTGACCGTTGCGGCGCAGCAGCTCTTCCATTGTTATGGCTTGGGTCAGATGCCCGCGGCCTTCTCCTTGAACGATAAAAAGGACTTTCATTGGGACGACTTGATGATTTACAAATTAATGTTGAAACACATGCAGCACATGACGTTGCATTTAGTTGATGCAAATATCGCACCTCCGTGTTACGGCAGAATGTGAAGAATGTGACAATTCGGTTATAAATGACAAAAGTCACACCGGCATCGCGCAGACATGACTTCAAGAGAATTTATGGAATAAATACGTAAAAAGGATAATTCGGTCGGCATATGATGCCGGAATATCAGACAAATTCCTCGACCATATACATATCACTGACAAAGTCGTCAACAATCTGTTCCAGGTTTTCGCAGGCTTCGTCAGGCGTTTCACCGTAGGCGCTGCACAACACATTATTCATAAAATAAGCGTAAAAACCACCGCCGGCTGCCGCCTCTACGGTATAGTCATTTCTGTTCAGTTTCATATTCGGGCCTCCTTCTTTTTTTACGCTGCAAAAATGAGGGAAAGTTGTTACGAGGAGATGTGAAGGAGGTTACAATAGTATGTAGATTGGTTGGCTTTGATGCAGTAGAAAATAAATGGATTGAATATTAGGAGTTTTCATTTATTCAGTTTACCTTTGATTAAAAATAAAAGCAATGGGTAAAATTAAACCATATAAAGAGCAGGACTCTCCCAAACAAACGGCACAAGAACCGATGATGGCAACTTATCATCAATCAGCCATACCGATGGACGACTTTATCAACAGTATTCCCCGAGATGCTTTGGCTGAAGCCCTTCTATTTGCCTTAGAAGAGAATAAAGCAGGACACTGTATATCAAACTCCCAAATAGAGAGTATGATAAATGAACGCATGGGATGGAAATAGTCTGGTCTAAGTTGGCTTATGAGCACTTTTTAGAGATACTTATTTATGTAGAGAATAATTTTGGCATGTTGACGGCACAGAAAACACGTCAAAAGATACAAGACAAAGTAAATCTTTAAGCAAAACATCCGTATATAGGAATTATAGACAGTGATTTTTCTACTCTATTTAACAACATTACTGTCCGTCATTTAAAACTTTCCCCTAACGTGATATATTATTGATTGATGAGAATAGGATTGTCATTGCAGCAATGCTTCATTCAAAACAATCTCCGGAAACTGTACGTAAAACAATCTCAGAATTTCTGAAGCAATATAAATAGCTGTTCATCAATTCATGATGAGAGATAACTCTATAAATTTAAAACCGAGAGGACGTATCAAGATATACAATCACCCCGGATTACGCGGATTGACACAGATAAAAGTTTCTGATTATCAGAACTCCTAAAATCATCTGTGTTAATCCGCGTAATCCGGGGTGGGTATTATTAATAGGAACGTGCAAAAATCACGCGGCAGGCAGAAGGCTTGCCGGTAACCATACACTTGCCCGGTTCCTTGTCACCCGGAACAAATGAATCGAAAGGAATGCAACGGATGGTTGCTTTGGTCTCTTCCTTGATTTTCTCTTCGGTTTCGGTAGTCCCGTCCCAATGAGCCAGAATGAAGCCGCCTTCTTCAATTTTTTCTTTGAATTCCTCGTAGCTGTCCACGCTGGTGATGCGGCTGTTGCGGTAATCGAGCGCTTTCTTGTAGACATTTGCCTGAATGTCCTCGAGCAAATCCTTCACGTACTCTTCGATACCCTCGCAGGAACGCGTCTCCTTCTCCAGTGTATCGCGACGCATGATTTCCATTGTATTGTTCTCCAAGTCGCGGCCACCCATCACCAGACGAACGGGAACACCCTTCACCTCATAGTCGGCAAACTTGAAGCCCGGACGTTTGTTGTCGGCATTGTCGTACTTCACGGAAATACCCATTGACTTCAGCTTGGCAACAATGCCTGCCACTTTCTCGTCAATCTTAGCCAGCATCTCCGCATTCTTGTAGATAGGTACGATGACTACTTGTATCGGAGCCAGGTGCGGAGGAAGTACCAGACCGTTGTCATCGGAATGCGTCATGATAAGCGCTCCCATCAGACGGGTGGAAACACCCCAGGAAGTAGCCCAAACATACTCCAGCTTGTTCTCCTTATTGACGAACTGTACATCGAACGCCTTGGCGAAGTTCTGTCCCAAGAAGTGGGAAGTACCGCTCTGCAAAGCCTTTCCGTCCTGCATCATCGCTTCGATGGTGTAGGTGTTGAGGGCACCGGCAAAACGCTCGTTGGCAGACTTCACGCCCTTTACCACGGGCACCGCCATGTATTTTTCGGCAAACTCGGCATATACATTCAGCATCTTTACCGCTTCTTCTTCGGCTTCCTCGCGGGTGGCATGTGCCGTGTGTCCTTCCTGCCAGAGGAATTCGGCGGTACGGAGGAACAGACGGGTACGCATTTCCCAACGGAACACGTTTGCCCACTGGTTGCACAAGATAGGCAGGTCGCGGTATGAATTGATCCAGTTCTTGTAGGTGTTCCAGATGATGGTTTCGGAAGTGGGGCGGATAATCAGCTCTTCTTCCAGTTTTGCAGCAGGGTCCACCACCACACCGCCGCCATTCGGATCGTTCTTCAAACGATAGTGCGTCACGACGGCACACTCTTTGGCAAAGCCTTCCACATGTTCCGCTTCACGGCTGAGGAATGATTTCGGAATAAGCAAGGGGAAATAAGCGTTGACGTGTCCCGTTTCCTTGAACATATCGTCCAACTGACGTTGCATCTTCTCCCAGATAGCGTATCCGTAGGGCTTGATCACCATACAGCCGCGTACAGCCGATTGTTCTGCCAAATCGGCTTTTACCACCAACTCGTTGTACCACTGAGAATAGTTCTCACTACGTTTGGTAAGGTCTTTCAATTCTACTGCCATTCTATTTCGTTTTTTAAAGTTTTCGTTGATTTCTCTAAACAGTCGGCAAAAGTACAAATTTTAAAGGAAATTTATTTGAAAAACAAATAGTATTTTTAATAGAACCGAAAACACACTAATCTACATATTCTATTTTAATCACAATCTTCCTGCTTTTAACAAGTTCCCCCTTTCCCCGAACAGAAGGCTGGTGAATGTCCGAAGGGAAAAACAAGAAGAAACTGCCGGCATCGGCAGAGTAGTGTTTTATCCGGGAAGAGGTATAAAAAGCAACATCCTTTTTTGAATTATACGCCTGACGTACTTCGACGTCACTTGCCAGCCCCATCTTTTCATTTCCCCAGAGTACATACTGAAGGTCGACAAAACGGAGGTGACTTTCAATATTCCCTTTCTCCACCTCTTTGGGAATGTATTCACTGACCGTAGCCCAGCATTTCCCCTCCAGAATGACATGGTTGCCAATGGACAGCGCTTCCAAATCATGTTCGGCAAGAAAGCGGAATGCAGCATCCCAGACATCCTTGTTCTTATGATATTGGCAGGCAAATTCAACAGCATTGACTGATTTATGGGGAGAGACAGTCCAGCCATTGGACCAAACGGCACTTTTCATCCATTTCTTCGCATTTCCGGAAGTCCACTCCGGACTTGTCTGTGCTGATAAATACATACAAAAGAGTATTAATGAATAAATAATTGATATACGCTTCATATTTTTTATTTTATCGTGAATTGAAACTGGTCATAAGATTCCGTACGCCATGCCTTGTCCTTGGTTTGAGGAGAAAAGCCGAAAAGCGGAGAATAGGTCCTGACCTGCACCGTATGTCCGTCGGGCAGGAATTCGAGCAGACGCAGCCAGCCGTCTCCCCCGTTTCCACTCATGCCGCCACCCAACGCCTGGCAGTTGAACATCATCTGGTGCACATCGTGTCCGGCTGCATTCTTGTCGGTACGGAATCCCGTGGTATAGTCCAACCGTTCATTCGGAGTGGCATAGTGTCCGCACAGCACAAGACGGATGTTGGCGGAAGGTTGCACCAGCTTCTGCCAGATGCCTTCGCCCGTATTGGACGGGGTTATCTTATAGCCTTCTTTGGTGATGCGCTTGCTGTCGAAGCCGGTAAGATAGGAATGGGTGATGAGAATCACTGTGTGGTCTTTGAAGCGTGGGGTAGCCACCAGCTCCCTTGCCCATGACAAGACCTCATCACGTGGGGCAAATTCAACGGCAATAATCAAAATCCTCCCCCAATGCTCGTCCGTTATCTCCATAGCGGCATTTTCCAGCGTAGGCAGGCCGTTTCTGTTATTGGTTGCAGCCACGATGGTCTTTTTCCATTGGCTGTTGCGCTCTATCGGGAAATATTCCGGGAAACGGGTCATCGAGTTCTCCGAACGGGTGTAGCCATAATCATGGTTTCCGGTAGAAATGAGATAAGGGACCTTGTTGTCCAACCGCCCGAAAGCCCGCGACACAAATGTCCACTGCTCCCGGCTCGTAAGATTCCCGAAACGCGGGAAGGGAGGTAGAATACATTCATTCTGGTCTACCAAGTCGCCCGTACAAAGCACCGCCTTTACACGGAGGGAGTCTATATGATGAGCGGTCCACGCCGTCATCAGCTCAAAAACCGGCTGGTTATAGTCATACTTCACGTAGTTTTGCGGGTCGCCCAGCAGGACGATGGAAAAAGAATTAGGATTGCACAAATGCTGCTGGTTGGTATTGACTTGTGCCCGGAGCTGGAGGAATGCCAGCAGGCATCCCAAACAAAGAATGATTCTGTTTTTCATGGTTGCGTACTGAATTGATAAATACATGTCTGTTTATAAAGGTCTCCTTCACGTAATACGATGGAGGGGAAATGCGGATTGTTCGGTGTATCGGGAAAGCACTGGGTTTCAAAGCAGACGGCGCTACGACGCGGATACACAGTGCCATGCATGCCCGTGAAGCCCGGCAAATAATTGCCGGTGTACATGATAAGCCCCGGCTCTGTGGTATAGATATCCATTCTGCGCCCACTGGACGGACTGATGCAGGTGGCGGCGAAAGAGAGCTCATGCAGCGCGGGTTTCTTCAAGACAAAACAGTGGTCATAACCGTGGCCGTTGAGCAACTGCAAGTCTTTCCGGTTGATGCGTTCGCCTATGGAATGGTAGTCGCGGAAATCAAAAGGCGTATCGCCCACTGCCCTGACTTCACCGGTATTGTTCGTATTCATGTCGATAGGCAGGTAGAAATCCGCGTTTATCCTCACCAGATGGTCTTCAATGGAGGTAGTGGGAGTTTCCATGCCCGCCAGGTTAAAATAGGCATGATTGGTGGGACAGAACAAGGTGTCGCGGTCTGTCTCCGCCTCATAATCTATACGGAACCCATTGTCGTCCGTCAAGGTATACATCATCCTTACCGTAACATTGCCCGGAAAACCGGCTTCTCCATCGGCATGGAAATGCCGGAGGAGAAGTTGGTTTTCACACGGTTGCTGTGCTTCCCACACCACCGTGTGAAAACCGTTATCACCACTGTGCAGAGTATTAGAAACAGAGTTAAGCTGTAAGTGATAATCTTTTTCTCCTACACGGAAAGCGCCGTGCAATATGCGTCCGGCTACGGGGCCTATAGTAGCTCCTATATAATAGTCCTTGCTTTGCCTGCGGGCCTCTTCCAGCGTATCGAAGCCTATGACGACATTTTCAAACTTACCATGACTATCAGGAGCCATGATGGATAAGACGATGGCCCCGTAGTTCGTGACGCACATCTCCATACCGCTGCCATTGCGCAGTATATAAAGGCCGGTATCCTTTCCGTTGATTACGGACCGGAAATTATCAGGATTCAATCCCGTCAGGTTGGTCTTATCTTTCATACTTTCTAAACTTCGGGATATTCGTTGCACAACAGATGTTCGGCCGGAACATCCTCTTCTATCTGCGGGAAACGCCCCTTGGGGGTGAGGAAACGGTTGTCTCTCATGTCATCGTTCACTGTAGAGACTTCGCCTACCAGACAATGGTCGTCCTCGGCCCAGAAAGTATGGTAGAGATAAGGCTCATAACAAATGCTTTGTCCGGGAGCAAGACGCACCGTTTCTCCGGGAGCTACCCGTGTACTGACTCCGTCGATGGAAACGACAAGCGGTTCTTCAGTCAGCATTTCAGTTTCCTTGTCGGCCTTCCACAGACGCATGCAGAGGATTCCTCCGCCCCGGTTGATGATGTCTTCCGTTTTCAGCCAATGGAAATGGGTAGGAGTAACTTGTCCGCAGCGGACAAACATAATCTTTTCACAATAGGGTTTGTCTTTCTTCTGCAGACTTCCATTACGGAGGGTTACCAGAGTCAGGCCGATTTTCAGGAAATCGCCCCAGCCGAAGTCGGTCAAGTCCCAGCCCATGGCTCTTTCCCGGATATCATTACATTCCAGTCCTTTGCTTTTCCAGTCGTCCGGAGTCCAGTCCGCCCATGGCGGCAGCATGAAGTGATACTTTGTCATAAATGCTTTGGCTTCGCGGATATATTGATTGATTTCACTGCGTTTCATATTTGTCTATTTTTTAAGGTGTTATACTTTTATTTCTTCAATAATTCTTTCAGCGGGATAGCCTGGAACTGAATGTCGGCTTGACTCCCCTCATAAAAGATACCTATGGTATGCTCGTCAATGGAAGTCATGCAAGAGTACCCCGCCCCCCTACCTTCATCCAACAACATCCAATACTCCTCGGGCCAAGTTTGCCCGTCATCGAAACTCACCTTAATGGTAATGTTGTTACGGCGCTCTTTTGAATTAGGAT
Organism: Bacteroides sp. D20; assembly: GCF_003436255.1. NCBI lineage: Bacteria > Pseudomonadati > Bacteroidota > Bacteroidia > Bacteroidales > Bacteroidaceae > Bacteroides > Bacteroides sp. D20. The sequence goes on from NZ_QSOO01000012.1 coordinate 106,404, forward strand.
TGGCAAAGAGTAATACATGACGTTCTTCTCCGTCTTCAATATAATCATGGCGCAGCAAGGATGCCTGGCAAGCCGGTTCAATGAGAGCTCTGCGCGACGTGGGATGTTCCGTCCACGTTTTCCCCAAATCGGCAGTGACGGCAATAGCCCGCCCATTACCTTCCTGACGTCCCCGGTTGCTGCGCTCACGCATGTTCAACATCAAGGAATGGTCTGAAAGTTCTACCACCTGACATTCGTTGGTATTGTAGTAGGCCGGTTCGCCTACGGTCCAGTTTTCGCCCTTGTCTTTACTCCACATGATTGTAGAGAACTGAAGCCCGTCTTCGTTTCGCCCCTCTACCGGAAATACCAATGTACCGTCTTCCATTGTGATGCCACGACCCGGTCCGGGAGCAAGCAGCCACCATTTTTCCTTTTTTACTTGGCGGGTAATGTTACGCGGCTCACTCCAGGTAAGTCCGTCGTCAGTACTCTTACTAATCAGGAATTGGGAACTCTGTTTAACGTCATATCCCGGCTGAGAACCGTGCGCACGCCACTGGTGGTTCCATACGGTCGAGGTATCGGTAAGATTCTCTATCCATTTGCCCGTCTTGGGGTCCAAGACTCCGTGCATCCATAACCCTATGACATAGAGGTCTCCGGTGAAATCATCCGACAAGATGCAACCATCACTCACTCCATTATATTTCTGAGGTAACCCGCCCCATTCTTTCATATCCAGAACAGTCTGCATGGGTTGCCAAGTCCGCCCTCCATCTTCACTGCGATTGATGGCAATATCAATGTCACCCTGCAAATCGTCATCTCTTTCATTGCGTGCATCATACAAGGCCAGCAAGGTACCTTTCGTCGAAGTCACCAATCCGGGAATGCGGGAAGTGTGTACCCCGTCCTGACCCGGCTGCCGCAGGGCCACTCCTATACGGAGCGGCTTTACTGCGGGCAACTGGCGGATGCCCACCAGCCCCAAGTCTGTCTGGACACTGCTGCATGAGATTTCAATCTTGCTTGTAGCCTGCGCCGCATCATCCCTCAGTCGGAGTGCCACCCAGCATGTCAGTGTATCTTCCTCTATCTGCCGGCCTACCTTAAAACTCAATTGTTTGTTCACCGGTTTGGCACTTGCACAAACCTGCCCACAATTCTCATCCAAGAACAGCGAAGCGGAAACGACATCACCGGAACGGACAGTTCCATCCAAAGTGAAATTTATCTTTTCCAACTGATATGCCACGCCGCTGTTCCTAATCAGACGCAGACACAATACCGGATTATGCTCCTTCAATGTCAACACCGGATATACCGGTTGCCGAATCTCCACCGCTATCTTATCCGTATAATTTTGGCATGCCATGATGCCCCAAGCAGACAAGACCAGTAAAAGTATAGTCTTATATCTCATATCATCCCAATATTTATTTGTAACCTTCCGTTTGTGTTATATTCGGATTAGTATTGAGACAAGCAGGAGCAATAGGCCACAAGGTAACATTCTTCTCCCCTTCACGCCCCTTCAAGGTCTCAATAAGCTCGAATTCCTTATTAAAGCGAAGGTATGCCCACCATGCTTTTGATTCTGCGACAAACTCTTTCAGTATTTCGCTGATAATGGCATTGTCTATGGCATCCTGAGTCCTTGCCGTGTAGTAGTTGTCTACCCCATAAGCACGCTTGGCCACTACATTCAGATTCTGCAAAGCGGCATCCGTATTTCCCAAGGCATTTTCCACTTCAGCTTTCAAAAGATAGGCTTCGGCCAAACGATAGACGGGGACATCACTGTCAAAACTACGCGTATCATTGGCAAAGGAGCCTTTGAACTTCACAACCATCCTTTTAATCTGTACTTCTTCCGTCAGGAACTTATCCTCGAATACCCGTACTGAAACATCCGTACGCGTGTCACGTGCATCCTCAGCCAGGAAATCGCAATAGGCTTGCGTGGGCACAACATACTGGGCATGGGAACCGGCAGGAACCTCATCCTCGGTATATCCGGCTTCCCTCAGCCGGGTTCTGTCACCGTTAGGTGCCAGATAATAGGCGAAAAAGTTGGGGGATGTTCCCGGAGTCACATTTTCATTGACGATATAGGGCAATGTCCAGATAAGCTCAGAATTGGCTTCGTTGTTTAAATTGAAAATATCGGCAAACGTGGGAAGAAGTGTATATCCGGCTTTCAATACCGCATCAACAGAAGACTGCGCCGTACTCAGAGCCGCATTCCCTCCTCCCAGACGCTTTGCCTTCCATAAGTAATATTCAGTACGCAACATGTTGATGGCTGCCGGAGATGCCTTATGGAGAAGCTTGGAAGAAGCGGGCATCAACCTTAAAGCTTCTTCTATATCGGTTTCGACCTGAGCATATACTTCAGAGGCCGCCGTACGGCTGGGATACATGTCCTCCTGCTTTTCTGACTCAAAGCCGGAAGTCAGTAACGGACAGTCACCGAATACCCGCACCAGAGTAAAGTAACAATATGCCCGTAGGAAATAGGCATTGGCCATCACTTCACTGCGTGTAGCTTCATTGGTGAAAGAGATTTCCGGAGTATGCTTCAGAATCAAATTTGCACTGTTAATGGTAGTATATATGCTACTCCAATTTGTACCTGCATCACCGCTCAGCAATACGTTTGTACCCACTCTATTAAAAAACGCATCATTTACCGCCCCACTCTCATACCAGTTTGAGCGCATCTCTCCATAGATGTTGAGCAAATCGGAAAAGGCGGAACGGAATTGAGTATATGCTCCATTTACCGCACTCGTAGCATCGCTCTCCTCTGTCCACATGGATAGGCTGGTGAACTGGCTGGGCTGTATCACATTCAGGTCTCCATGACATGATGTAAAAAACGAGACCCCACTTATAAGAAGAATGCCGGATAATATTTTTATTTTCATAATTCTTATTTTTCGTATTAAACTTCTTTTATCACAAAGTAACTTTACATCCGATAGAGAACTTACGGATAGGCGGATAGGTGTTGAAACTACCGGAATAGGTACTTGATGCACCTACTTCGGGAGAAAGGCCTATTACTTCCGTAAAATAATGCAGATTGTTTCCGGCCAGGGTCAATACCAGCCCTTTCAGACCAATCTTTGCCAGCAATGCCTGAGGCAGAGCATATTGCAGAGAGATTTCACGGATACAGAGATAATCGGCTTTCTGGGTGAAAACATCGGAGTTGTCCCGGAAATTCTTATTCAACTCATCGGAGTCATTGCCTGAGAAACGGGCATACTTGGCCTTACTCGGGTCATCCCCCACATTCCAGCATTTTAGGATTTCAGCAGGCAGGCTGGTGTTTCCATTCATGAAATTACACATCTGGCGTTGCAGATAACCATTGGAAATGGAGTGCCCCAAAGCAAAATCAAGATAGACATTCAAAGTGAAGCCCTTGTAAGTGAAAGTATTGTTCAAACCTCCGGTGGTATGGGGAATCGTATTTCCCAGCAGGAACATATCATTGCTGTTGATGATATTGTCTCCGTTCAGGTCTTTCCACTCATAGTCTCCAATAGTCTTTTTTCCGACACCCAGTTTCTGTTTCGTGGTCCAGTCCCAACCTTTGGATGAGGTGTCATAACGGGCATTGGCAGCCTGCTCGGGAGTTGTAATGATAAAGTCTTTCTTATATCCATAGAAACGCCCCAACGGTTCACCCTCGGCAACACCTCCGAATTCTTTGGTCGTGCCATCCTGCATTTTTACAGAGTATCCTCCCTGGCGGTTCTTGTCCCGTCCGTTTTCGGGCAGTTTAAGCACCTTGTTCTTTACGTAAGTAATGGTGAATTTAGATTCCCACGTGAAATCCTTCTTGACAATGTTACGTGTTGTTATTTCAGCATCGAAACCACGGAAACGTACTTTTCCAAGATTGGTAAGGATGGAACCGTATCCCGACGTATTGGGCAATACTTTGGAAGTAATCAGGTTATCCGTAATCTTATTAAAGTAATCGATACCCAGAATGATGCGGTTCTTGAACAAGCCTAAATCAAAACCTAAATCCAATTGTGTGGAAGTCTCCCATTCAAGAGCCTTGTTAGGCATGGCCGAAGAAACGGTCGCAGCACTTTGATCGTAACTGGTGGTAATGGCATACAATCCTAATGCATCGTAATAGCCGATGGAGTTGTTACCGGTCTGCCCATAACTGCCACGCCACTTCAAATTACTTATAAAACCGATATTCTGCATAAAAGGCTCATCACTCATAACCCATCCGACAGACAATCCGGGGAAGAATCCCCATTGGTTGCCTTTGGCAAAACGGGAAGAGCCGTCCTCACGGAAAGTAGCAGTCAACATATATCTTTTCAGATAATCATAGTTCAATCGGCCGAAATAACCGATATTCACATCTTCCTGCTTGGTCGACGTTGCATCGGAATAAACAGAACCTCCGTTCAATGTCGGTATCTTGTCGGAGCTGTGTCCGGTAGTGGCAGCATACACATACTTGTACAAATATTGCTGATAGGAATATCCTACCATCGCACTGATGCTGTGTTTATCGGCAAACGTTCTTGTATAGCTGGTGTAGAATTCCAGTTTCTTCCGTTGCTCATCCGTCATGTTGGTAGTCGCCTTCCGCGTTCCATTCATCGGGTTGGCACGCATGAATGTATCTCCATGGCTGTTTTGCGTAAACAAAGAAGCGGTGCCCACAGCATGCCATCCTTTCAAAACTTCCCAATCAAGAGAGCCGACTAACCCCAAACGGTTGGTACGCTGATTGTTATCATTAAAATACGAGTAGAAGCTCGGATTCGGAGACGAAGAGTTTGGACCTGGCGTCGGGGTTCCGTACCATTCATTGTCAGACACCCAATATTTACGTTGAACAGCCGGGGTCATCAGTCCACGGGAAATCACCTGATACTGACTGGCATACTCTTCGCTATTCGTCTGGCTGTAATCTATGTTGCTACTGAAAGTCAGGTTCTCTCTGATTTTGGCAGTTACATTAGTACGGGCATTGAAACGGTCGAATGCCGTGCCTACACCTACACCGGAATCTTTCATATAGCCAATACTGCCCACATAGCTCAATTTCTCCGTACCTCCTTCTATCCCCACATAATAATTTTGCCAAAGAGCATTCTTGAAACAAGTACTGGCCCAATCATTATCTTCAAAAATCAAAGTCTTACTGGGATCCAACGGATCAGCCACAGACTTCCATCCTGCCGGAATGCTCTCTCCATCCCTCAGGTAACGGGTAGAAAACTTGGAAGCATCCGTATTGCCGGAACTATAAGCATATCCGTCAAGGTATAACTTTTCCGGACTGGGTCCGGAAGCCCAACGATCGCGCATGATAGTAACAGCTTGGGTAGCATCCAGATACTCAATCATCCGCTCCACATTCTCGTTTGCAAAGGAAGCCTCAAACGTCACTCGAGGAGCACCGCTTTTTCCTTTTCTTGTCGTAATCAGGACAACTCCATTCGATGCACGCGAACCATAAATAGCAGAAGAAGCGGCATCCTTCAAGACTTCGATAGATTCGATGTCATTGGGATTGATACCCGCTGTACTGCGCTCTACGCCATCAACTAATATAAGAGGAGAATTACTCTGACTGATAGATGAACCACCACGAATCAAGAACGTAGCCTCTGCACCCGGAGTATTGTTCTCATTGTACACGCGTACACCCGCAATTTTACCCTTCAGCCCTTCTCCCACAGTATTGATAGGAGTTGCCTTCAATGTTTCTCCATCCACCTTACTGATAGCGGATGTTACGGTACGCTTGGATTGGGTACCATAACCTACAACCACCACTTCATCCAGCCCCATGGTGGTCGGTTCCATCCGGATGTTAAGAATCTTTTGATTAGTAATCAGGATTTGCTGTTCATCATAGCCCACATAGGAAAATACAAGAGTTTCCCCCTTGCTTACTTTCAGCTGGAAAGCGCCATTCATATCCGTAATAACTCCTCGAGTCGTACCCTTCACAGCGATGGAAACTCCTGGAAGAGTTTCACCAGTATTGTCCACTACTACACCTGATAGGTTAAATTCTTGTGCCCAAAGCAAAAATGGGCAAAATAGTAGAAAAGTTATGAGGTGAAAATGAAATATTTTTCTCATCTTTGTTACGATTTTAATAATAAATTGTTTCAGTAATTTATTTAAGGGGAAACGAGAAGTGCCAATACTCGTTTCCCCTCCCTTTTCGGGGGTCAAACTTAAGTTGGCCAATGAGTTTTTTCATTGGATGTATTGTTGCAATATCTCCATAGGCAATCGTTTTTAGTTAATTAATGTATTTGAAGAATTCCGTATTTTTCAATTCGTTTCTTGTCTCCTCCAGCTCTTCTTCAGAACAAGGAGCTATCGGCAATCGACATGGTCCACAGTCTATTCCTGCCAGTTTCATGAATATCTTACCAGCTCTGACTCCTCCCCCATGCTTTATCAGCACATCAATGATTTCAACAGATTTCCATTGCATTTCACGGGCTGTTTCAAGGTCTCCCTTTTCCATGGCTTCCATCACAGCTTTGTATATACCCGGAACATAGTTGTAGGTACTGCCTACGGCAGCCTTAGCTCCAACCGACAATCCGGTAATCAGTATCTCATCAAAACCGTGCAAGACTTCGAACGCCCCACCGTCCGCATGAATGCACTGCTGCATCTCCATCAGGTTGTTATGAGTAAACTTGACTCCCACCAGATTGGGAATTTGCTTCTTGCCCTCTATAAGGAACTTGTGTACCGGCAAGGAAACCCCGGTTATGGACGGCATGTTATAGTAATAAAACGGCAAGCGGGAAGCCGATGCAGCTATCGGCTTGAAAAAACCTATCAGCTCATCTACAGAACCGGGCTTGAAAAAGCAGGGCGCCATGGCTGCTATCATATCAGCTCCAATAGCTTGCGCATGGGCTGCCAGCTCGGCACACTGAACCTGCGACATGCCACCTACATGCACTATCACTTTCAGTTTTCCCTTGGCTGCCTCCATCCATTTTTCCGCAACAGCCTTTCGTTCTTCTGTTGTCAGAGAAACGGATTCTCCCGTCGTGCCACAAATAAACACTCCCGTCACACATTTCTTTTGCATCAGAAACTCTGCATACGGCCCGATCACCTGCAAATTTAAGGAACCATCTTCGTGCATTGGCGTAAATGGTGCAGCGATTAATCCTGTTAAAAGTCGTTTGTTCATAAATAAAATTATATTATAATTAATGATAGGTTCAAACCTATTTTTTCTTAAAGAACAAGCTTGCCAGATAACCTATGACAAAACATGAGATAAAGCCGGATGCCGTGTACAAAAGCAAATGGAACGTCTGGAATCTGGCAACAAACAATTGTACGATGATACTTGCGACTATACCAATGATTGCTCCTCCGGAATTGGCGCGTTTGGTAAGCATGCCCAACATGAACAGTCCTCCCATACTGCCCAATATGAGCCCGAGTATCTTGTTAAATTCGTCCCACAATGAAGCGATATTCCATGTTGCCATAAGAAAAGCAAAAGATAGACTAATGATTCCTATCACACAAGTTGCCATACGTGCCGCATGCAATTCATTGCCACCCTCTCCCTTATGAAAGAAACGTGAATAAATGTCTACTATATAAGCTGTGGCTGCCGAATTCATACTGCCGCTCAAAGTGGACATTGCCGCAGCGAAGATGCCCGAAATCAACAACCCTACAATACCGACCGGTAATTGGGTAAAAATATACCACGGAAAAATAGCATCGCCGTTAGGAATACTGATACTCAGATTCTCAGGATACACCTTGTAATAGGCATAAAGCGCAGTGCCTATAAAGAAGAAAATCAGTGTGGCGGGAACAGTCAGTATCGCATTGGTCCATACACTCTTCCGTGCCTCTTTCATCGAAGAGGTAGTGAGATAGCGCTGCACCATACTTTGGTCCGTCCCATAGGTGGTAAGATGGGTAAAACATGCGGCAATAATGACAGTCCACATCGTAGCATCCTTCAAGTCAAAGTTCGTCGCTCCCAAATCGAACTTACCGTTTGCCACGGCAATATCAATCGTTTCACCCAATCCACCGGGAAGAGAACACGAGATGTATATCACTGCAAATATCGCTCCTCCCAACAGTACAATTACTTGAATGGCATCTGTCCATACAACCGCCTCTATTCCCCCTATCATTGTATATAGAATACTACAAACTCCCATAATACCGATACATAGGAATATATCCAATCCAGTCACCACATTCAAAGCAATGGAGGGCAGAAAAAGCACAACGCCCATACGCCCTACCTGGAAAATAATAAAGGCCAGACTGCAAATAACCCGGATAAAGACATTGAAACGTATCTCCAGATATTCATAGGCAGTCGTTATATTCAATCTCCGGAAAAAAGGAATAAAGACATAAACAATGACGGGGGCAACAAACACAATACCGGTATTGAACAACACATAACTCCAGTTAGTGGCATATGCCTTGGAGGGTATAGCCATGAAGGTGATGGCACTCAACGCGGTTCCGAAAAGACTCAGCCCGGCAGCCCACCACGGAATACGTCCTCCACCCTTGAAATAGTCATTCGTACTTTTCTGGCGCCGTGAAAAGTAAATTCCAATTCCGGCCAATACGGCAAAATAACCGATAATCACAAGGATATTGACAAGTCCCAACCCCTTTTCCAAAGGAACAATATCCCCTTGAAGGCTGTACAGTCTATTCGTTCCGGAACTGGCATTGCTACCGAGTATAACGAAGGAACGGTTTCTTTGCAAGACTTGCATAGTGTCATAGGTACCTGGAATACATTCAGACTTGACAAGAGTCTGCGTAATTGTATGGTATTTCCATAAAGCATTCTCTTTTTTAAGATGCTGTGTATCTTCCGGCTCTTTCTGAAAAAGAAGTATATGGTTGGCTCCGCTGGCGACAGCAGCACATATTCCTTTCGGAAAATCCGAACCTAATGAACTCCATTTACCCAATTGGGGGTTATAGACATATCCATCAGTCAAGCAAGAAGACAACCCTTCTTCCGTTTCCGTCTGTCCACCCAATAAATACAGACAAGGGGAAACGCCGTTGTTCTGTACCACGAGAATTGCATCTTCCCGGACGCATCCCGGATAGCCCGGTAGTTCTTTCCATCCTCTGGACTTGTTCGACAAGTCCAGCACAAAAAAAGAATCCGATAACCTGGACGGACTTACCGACTTCCTGCCTCCAAACAAATATACCTTATTGTCCAGTAGTGCTCCTGCCGCGTTAGACAACGGAAAAGGAAGTGGCGGCCAATCTTCCGAAACATTCAGTTTGCCCTGCTGCATTGTGACAAAAAATACATCTTCGTAGCATTGGGAAGAATCACGCCCTCCAATACACAAGATACCGTCAGAGAGTGTTATGGAAGCGCCATAAGCCAACGGCTTGGACAACACATCTTCATACAAAGCGAATCCGGCATTTTCAGAAAGGCATACCGCATTTCTTCCCCATCGGCTATAATCGTCGGAAGTGCCGCCTGCCAATACAATTTGTCCGCCAAGTACTCCGGAAAAGAGTCCCAAAGTGTTGTGTTCCTCATTAAAAACACTCTCGTTGCCCCACTTTATCTGCTCAGAATGAGAAGCATCTGCAGCTCTCAGGCTTTGACCCCAAAACAAACAAAGGCATACCAATGCAACACAATTATTTACAATCCGTGTCATTTGTCATATTTTTATTGTGATTGACCCTTATTCTGTTCTCCTAACACTGCCCTATCATAAATCAGCTTCTTATAGACATAAAAGTGTTGCTCGATAGCATTTCTGTAGCCCATTTCATCCTTATTCTTGATAAAGTTCAATAAATCGGTGTGAGTTACAATCTTTCCCTTTTTCTCCAGTTCTATATTTATAGCTTCCACCCGTTCCCTCAAATTGGTTTTTACAAAGTTCATAACCGGATGAATGATGCTTTGGAACTGTACAATCGTCTTATTCCCCGTTATTTCGTATAGTTTTGAATGGAAAGTATATTCGCTGAGATTGGCATATTCGTTGTTCCCCAATGCAACGCCTGCATTAACAATCTCTTCCAGTTCCATAATATCCTGCTCTTTAATATTATGAAATATGTCACTACTGATTCCTATCTCCAAGGCAACCCTGAATCCCAAAAGATCGAGAAGTGATTCCTGGCTCATAATACGGGGATCAACCACTCTCTTCATTCCCCCTAAGATGAAAGGCTCAGTTAATATCATTCCACGACGTGTACGGCTTTCAATCATTCCCATCATTTTCAGACGGCTAAGAGCTTCCCGAAGAACACTACGAGCTACCCCCAACGCTGACGACAACTCAATTTCGTTAGGGATAGAATCACCCACTTTCAAGTCCTGACTTCTGAAATAATTCAATAACTTGTCTTCCACTTGGTCTACCAAAGTAATCGACTGCCCATCAATTTTTAAGTTTTCCATATATTAAATCGTGTTATTATTAGTCCTATTAGTATTATTTGTCAGACAAATAAATGGATAATTTTTAATAAAAGCAACATATAAAGAATATATTATTACTTCTTTTATATTTATTAACTTTTAAAGTGTTGCATTTTTGTAAATTGAAGTTACGAAAAGAGTGTATTTTATTGGGAATGAGCGTATGTTAATCGCTCATGATAGTAATAGGTTACGATTTAGTTAGTTATCTGCTGCATTATTCTTCTGCGCGTTGCGTAACCTTCAAAGAACTCTTCGTATGCAAAAGTAACAATAAAACGGGAGATTTTGATATGAATCTCCTTGATTTTTTTCTATCTCATACAAGTTTTTCTGTAAAAGCGGCTTTATTCGTCGGTACACCATCGCCCAAAAGGATTTTGAACGAACGTGTGCCGACTACTGCATAAGCAGAGAAAAGGGCTTTGCCTCACGCCTAAACAACAGTTTAGACTGATGAGGCAAAGCCCATTTCTTTTGTGCTTATGCCAAAGAGGTGCTTTTACGGCTTTTCAGATGATTTTTCTTATTCGCTGTTCCTTTGAGCCGGAAGCGGAAAGCCGTGTATGACCGCTTGTCCATAAATGGAACAAGCCGTCACCCACAGCAGGCAAACAGGGAAGAATGATTTTATCTGCCCGCCCCGACACGTCCGGCCAGACAGATAAAACCATACTTCCTTGCAGGTGGTTTGCCCGGTTTCACGCTACTGGCTATGTCCTTTTTTTGTTGGGGACTTCCTTTTTTCACGGATTTCTCTTTTGAAGTTTTCTGTATAATCTGCCTCTACTTTCGTTTACCTCCATTTTCGCGCCTTTCAGTGAGCCGCATCAGGCAGTCATTTCCGTTCTGGGCGCAAAGGTAATTCCGGGATTTGACGGGAAAGCAAGGTCAAGCCTCCTGTTTTCGGGAAAAATCTCCAGCCCTTTGGGTAGTATTTTTCCCGAAAAACCTTGCATTCCCTAATCCCTACCTTTTTAAGCACCCGAAACGAAAACGACCGATGCGACAGAAAGACGCATTAAAAAAAATGTCGGATAAACAAGAGGCAGATAAGATAGTTTGAAACTCAACTCCCTCAGCTCTTGAATCCGCATTAAAAATAAAAAACAGAACGGATATGGAAACAACAATGGCAACAAAATTCGTGGCTTGGGAAGTGCCGACATTGGAAGCACTGAAAGGCAGTAAGGTTTACATCCTTCGTGAAAAACTGAACAACGGAGGACAGATGAACCGAGAGGAAAAGGATTGGCTTACACGCAACGTGAACAGCAATACTTATTTCAAGAGCGCAGTCCCCTTGCAAGGCTGGAGGTTTGACTTCTCCGATGTACTCCGCACGTTCCTCGTGTGCCAATACGGACATTGGGCGGAATACAAGGCAACGGACAAGACAGGACTTCGCAGATACCTATACGGCAGGATAGATAACATTGTAGAACTTGAAAAATAGCGAGGATATGACAGCAACGGCAGACTTCAGACAAATGGCGCAATACATAGGGCTTGCGATATGCGCCTTAATCGTGCGCACCACCCTTTGGGTGTTCGGCATCCTTTGGGGCATCGTCAGAGAGATAGTAAACGGAGTGTTCCGAGTGGCGATAGGCATAATCGTGGCTATCCTCTCCACAATCGCCTTATTCGGCTTCATCCTTTGGTTATTCACCCTTTAATCTTACCGACAGCGATATGAAAACGACAGACCATTTCAAGAGAACGATACAGATGTATTTGGAGCAACGTGCGGAGGAAGATGCGCTCTTTGCCAAGAACTACCGCAACCCTGCCAAGAACATAGACGATTGTGTGACCTACATTCTGAACTATGTGCAGAAAAGCGGTTGCAACGGCTTCACGGACGGGGAGATATACGGACAAGCCGTACACTACTATGACGAGAACGAGATAGAGGTGGGCAAGCCTATCCAGTGTCAGATAGCCGTGAACCACGTGGTGGAACTCACCGCAGAGGAAAAGGCTGAAGCACGGCAGAACGCTATCCGACAATACCAAGACGAGGAACTCCGCAAGTTGCAGAACCGCAACAAGCCGAGAACCGCCACCAAAGCGACCGCCCAAGAAGTACAACAGCCCTCATTATTTGATTTAGGCTTATGAAACCGAGAACACACATACAGCAGGAAGTCGCACATCTGAGCAAGCGACTACCAAGATTGACCGCCACACAAAAGGCATACGCTTTCCGTCATTGCTTCAAACACTACGCAATCAAGAGAGCGGACGGCACGAACATCTGTACCGAGTGCGGACATTCGTGGAAGAGCGACCACGACCTTGCGGACACCCTTTGCGGATGCACCTGCCCCCATTGCGGTATGCAGTTGGAAGCGTTGCGCACCCGAAAGAGCGTTTTCAGCGAGAATGAATACTTCTCCATTGTCACCACCAGCAAGCAGTACCAAGTGATACGCTTCTTCTTCGTCAAGTCCCGATACAAGGCAGGGCAAGCAGCCGAGTATTCCATCTATGAAGTGGTGCAGAGGTGGATTTCACCCAATGGGAAGACAACGACCGTTGCCCGACTGCGTGGTATGTCAATGTTGTATTACGACCAATGGTCTGAATACAGCGACATGGAGGTACGCAAGAACAACAGACTTCACGCATACGATATAGCACCTATGTGTACCTATCCCCGACAGCGTTTCATCCCCGAACTGAAACGCAACGGCTTCAAGGGGGACTATCACAACACACTGCCGTATGACCTTTTCACGGCTATCCTTTCAGACAGCCGCGCCGAAACACTCTTGAAGGCAGGGCAGTACGCCATGTTGCGCCACTATATCCGCAGTTCCTTTGACATGGAGCGGTATTGGGCATCCGTCAAGATTTGCATCCGCAACGGCTACACCATTTCGGATGGCTCCGTATGGTGCGACACCATAGACCTCCTGCGGCATTTCGGCAAGGACACGAACAGCCCGAAATACGTCTGCCCTGCCGACCTCAAAGCGGAACACGATAAGTTGGTGAGAAAACGCAACCTGCAAAGGGAGCGTGAGCGGACGGAACAGCAACGGCAAAAGGCGATTGAGGACGAGAAGAACTATCTGAAAGCCAAAGGTATCTTCTTCGGGCTTGTGTTCTCCGACAGCCTTATCTGCATCAAGGTCATAGAGAGCGTTGAGGAAATGGCGGAGGAAGGACGGATGATGCACCATTGTGTGGGCGGTTATCACAACAAGGCAAACTCCCTTATCCTATCCGCCACCATTGACGGCAAAAGGATTGAAACGATAGAAGTGTCACTGAAAACGCTGAAAGTGGTACAGAGCAGAGGGGTATGCAATTCCAATACCGAGTACCATGACCGCATCATCCGGCTTGTGGAGGACAATACCGAACTTATCCGTCAGCGGATGAACGCAGCATAACATTAACCTATAATACAGAACAATATGGAAGTAAGATTTGAAAGTATGGTTTGCTTGTGGGACGATAAAATTCCCTCGGTGTTCCTTGAGTTTATGAACCTCCTCACTTTTTGTCAAAGTGAGGAGCAGTTAAGGGCAAGTGTCAAGGACTTTGCCGAGAAGCACGAACTTGACAAGTTCTTCCTTTACGGCTTCGGCTCACACCATTTCTACATGCACCAACGCTACACAAGCAATCCCGAAATGGTGATGCAGAACAGAGTTTTGTCAGTACATTTCTAACCATCTAAAAAAAACAACGATTATGAGTACACGGATGACCATCAACGGAGTAAGCACCTGCACGAAAGCAGGGACAGAGAAATACGAGAAGTTCCAAACAGGCATCGGCAGACGCAAGCGGACACTTGTGCAATACGACTACCGCCACACGGACGGGGAATTGTTCTCTTGTGTGAAACCCACGTTGGACGAGTGCCGAGCCACACGGGACAAGTGGCTGACGGCAAAAAGAGGAAAGGAGGACAAGCAATGAACGAAGCAGGCTACCAAACGCTGATAGTCAAGTTCGGCAAGCCTATCACGGAATTGGACGGCATCTTTGACGATGCCGAAGCGTGGGGAGTGGAAACCCTTAAAGGGTGGATAGAGGACTATGAGAGCAGTCGGTTTACCGCCATTGACAGCCACACGGCAGTCATAACGAGCGAGTACAATATGGAGTGTGTGAAAACATGGTTGGAACGGAACACACCAATAGCCGAGAAAACAGAATTTTGAGCGTTTAGGCGGTGTCCGCACCGCCCGAACATAACACCCAAAGAAGAATGAATATGATAGCAAAGACGATTTTGGAGCAGATAGGTGGCAGACGCTTTGCCGCCATGACGGGAAGCAAAGACTTCATAGACATGGGCAACGGCTTACGCATGAGCCTTGCGAGGAACAAGACGAGTGCCAACCGCCTTGACATCATCTATGATGCAGGGGCAGACCTCTACAATATGCGCTTCTACCGCAGGACGTTCAGTAAAAAGACATTCGAGTGTAAGACGAAGGACATTGAAACGCACGAGGGGATATATTGCGATATGCTGGAGGAAATGTTCACGATGGTGACGGGGCTTTACACCCGTTTTTGAGAGGTGGGCGGCGAAAGCCGCCCTACTTTCTTTCAGTGAGCATGATGGCGGACAAAGAAAGTAGCAAAGAAACCTCTGTGCCAATCTTCGATAAAACCAGTCTTATAAAGATATGATTTGTTCCCAATTGTAATTAGGATTAGAGAAATGTCCGTATATAGAAGTTGGTTGATATATAGGATTCTTTAATTTTAACAACTCAATTATTGCATTAGGTCTAAAATCGAATTTTGATAGAATAAATTGTTTCAATTTTGTAGAATTGGATTCTTTGTCTGTGGAAACATTTAGCATGGTAGGCTGTTCTTCTCCAAACAAATAAGCCACTGCTATTTTGCATTCTTTTTCTAATCCGTTTGCGACTATGTTTTTTGCAACAAATCGAGCCATGTAAGCAGCACTTCTATCTATTTTGCTCGGATCCTTTCCAGAAAAAGCACCTCCGCCATGTGTTACCAAACCGCCATAAGTGTCTATCATTATTTTACGACCAGTTAATCCTGTATCGTTAACAAACCCACCTTTATAAAATTTTGATTTCCTATTTATCTGAATATCTACATTTATACAATCAATCAGTTGAGTTAAAACCTTCTGTTTTATTTCATTTTCAATGAAATCTGGATGAATATTCTCCTTATGCTGTACGTTGATTATCAATTGTTCAAGATTATTTTCGCTAATTGTGACTTGTACTTTCCCATCAGGGAGGAGATAATCTACGCTCTTTCTATACGTATCAATCTCTTTGGCTATTAAATTAGATAAATATACACCATACGGAAGATAATTATATTGATTGTTTATAGCATAACCATACACAATACCTTGGTCGCCAGCTCCACCGTTCATAACAGCATCATTTAGTTGTCTTGATTGTGAAGTCAAAAAGTTCAGTATGTTTAATTTTTCACAATAGCCTATGGATTGATATACATCATTGACAATTTTCTCAATATCAACCCTTTTATTTTGAGTACTAATTTCTCCAGCAACAATTAAATTATTACCACTTCCCAAGCATTCTATTGCTGTATGGGCATTACAATCTTGCATCAAGAAAGCATCCAAAAGAGCATCACTTATTTGGTCGCATATTTTATCGGGATGTCCTTGTAATACACTTTCTGTTGTATATTTGTCTAAATTATCGAATATCATAATTCTGTTTTATACAGCTCCATTCTTCTGTTAATTTATTGTTTAGTTTTTTGTACACAGAATTACTATTCGGAGATTTATTATATGCCAATGTCGTTTCATATTCAAGTACCATATATATAGCATCCTGAATAGTTTTATTTTTAGTTGATTTAGGTGTGCTAAAAATTTGTTTGAATTTATCACACAAATTCTTTAATCTAAAAAAGAATGCTATGTGGTATATCAGTTCTATTAAGAACAATGACGATAAAAATAGTTGCAAGAATGGTATGGCAACGACGTTATCTTTTATTCCGTAGTATGCAAATATCAAAAGCAAACCAAATAGTATTGTGTTCTTTATTGCCATTTTAGGCAACATCACTTTAATGATATTATATGTAAAAAAACAATTCTCATAACAATTAACCAACATTTTATATGGTCCTTTCTCAATAGAATCATTATCGTAATAATTCAAAACTGGCTTTTCCAGCAATTTCGTGCCTAATGAATTGTCGATAAATCCTTTCCGTCTTTCATTAGCAGCCATAGGTTGCATTATAATTTCTACGATTATATATAATATACCATACCCTATAATAGAAATATAATTCAAAACATTAAATAAATTAGCAATCCATTTTATAGAATCTAATGAATGGCTTATACAATTTATTTGGAACGTTTGGAGTAATATTGAACATATGAATGTACTCCAGAGGAATCCATTTTCGATATTGCGCCAAAAAGCAATCGTCTTGTAGCTTATCTCATACGGTAATTGTCTATCCATATCCTTTATTTTTTGCAAAGTTACATGAAAAAAGCGAAACTACTTGAATGAGTCACTTGTAAAATCAAGTACTGACCATCAATTAAAATATTGATATAACATAAACTCCGATAAAGCATCCCCAACTTCATCGGAGTTTATGTTGTCGGACACTTACTTTTTATGGTACATACAGTAGCGCAAACTCCGCCTTTCTCCGTTTGAGCAGCATGGCATGACGTTTACCCTTGTAGTTGCAGAAAGCGATATACTCCCGATAGATGTTCCTATCGCCTGCCTCCAACTTTCGGATCAGCGTGCTTTTGGGTATCTTTCCGCTTCCCAACAGACGGTACGGACCGACATTGTAGGCGAGCGTGGCAAGCAAGAGTTATCCAAACCCCAGCATTATCCTAAAAATATAGTTTTTTATTCTGTAAATCATTCTGTTATAGGATGAATAGGTTTGGATAATACATTCCTATATCTTTGCTAATGGCACTAAAGCCAATAGGAAGAATATGAATATAGCACAGTTAAAATTAAGCCAGAAAAAGTTACTGGACAACCTCGTTTCCCGTGGTTATGACATTCAGTACATCAAAGGAGTAAAATTTGTTTTAAGACTTCTTTTTGAACATGAAGGATGTTTTCATTCGTATGAACAGTTTGCAGAAAAGTTTATCCGTACAAGGGGATATACAAAAGCGACATTGGATCTTAGGATGATGCATTTACGTACTATCCAAGCATATGATGAATTTGGGCACTACCCGGACAAGAAGTCCTTTGTTCCGTTATGCTATCCTTCCAGGTATAATATGCTTAACCCCAGTTTTCGGAAAGTTATAGACATTTATCGGAAGCGTGCCGCAGAACATAAAAAGAAGTCCACAGTAAAAATGGAAACCGATGCCGTTACAATGTTCCTTTTTGAGATGCAAAAGTTCCACGTCTCTTCATTGGATGAAATCAAAGAAGAACATGTTTTGTCCTTTTTCCTTAAAGAAGAACAGCAAAAGCGTTCAAGGACATATTGCGGTCACATAGCGTCAGCCCTTAAAGAGTTGGGGGATTTATACGACATGAAAAAAGTATTAGGTTATTTCCCTGATTTGAAATATGAAAGGAAAAACTTCAACTATCTTAAGGATGATGAAATCAATGTGATAAAAAATGCTTTGTCAGACTCTAACAATATTTTGACTTTCAGGGAAAAAGCTATAGTTTCATTGGCTTTATATACTGGCATAAGAGGATGTGACATTGCCAACTTGAAATTGACAGACATAGATTGGAAGAAGGAACGAGTCAGCTTCGTCCAGGAAAAGACTGGTAATCCGATAGTGTTGCCCCTTCTTCCCCATGTTGGAAACTCATTGTTTGATTACATACGGAATGAACGGGACAATGAGGCCGGATCCGTGTATCTGTTTCCCAACAAGAAGAATACGACAGAAAGGTTGGAGAACAAAAGTATCGGCACCATTGTCAATACAGTCTTTGAGAAACTAAACCTTAGAAAAGGTGAATCCGGGCGTGGAGTCAGCGTATTTCGGCACAACCTCGCCTCTAAATTACTTGGTAAAGGTACCGAGATTAGGGTCATCAGCCATATTTTAGGACATATCTGTTCTTCATCTATAGTCCCATATATAGATGCTGACATCCCTCATCTGAGAGAATGCGGAATCAATATTGAATGTTATCCAATAAGAAAGGAGTTGTTCGAATGAAAACAGATTCACATCTACCCCAATTTGCAGATTTGATGTCTGAATATGTCAATTTCATCTCCGGTATCGGAAAATGTGACTATATAACCCGCATATACCTGAACTCTTTCGCCAAGTACTGTATGAATCATGGCGGAGTGCTGTCGGATGATATTATCTCCGGATGGGCATCAAGGACAGATAAGGAAAGCTATTATACAAACCGTAACAGATGCATTATTTTGAGGCGCTTCATCCGTTATATCCGGTCGAAATATGGGGCACCGTTCAAATTGCCATCATATCCTCCGGATATAAAATACACACCTAAGCCAAAGCGTATTCCTGTTTCAGAACAGCCATACTCTTATTCCGCAATATCCCATATAGTCAAGAAATATGAACTTTACAAAAGAGCTTCTGGGAAATTCAGTAGGCGGACAATGGACAAGATTCGCCGTTTCAATGACTTCTGCGCTCAAAATTATCCGTCAGCCGAAGTTCTTACAGAAGAAATTGTCCTTGATTATTGCAAGAAGAAAAAAACGGAATCCGCAAAGTCATGCAATAACAGAATTGTAGGTGTCAGAGGATTTCTGAAATATGCGAATAGCCGTGGTTTTGTAAATATTCCTCTTCCATCCACCATTCCAAGAGTCAATGTCACATCATTCGAACCACATCCGTTTACTCCAGAAGAGCTTGCAAGATTCTTTAATGAAGCGGACAATCTCGAACCTCCAATAAATTGCCGTGACATGAGGGCTGCGCTTATGAAAGTGGAAGTTCCGGTCTTTTTCCGACTTTTGTACAGTACAGGGATGCGTACAACAGAAGCCCGTCTGCTCAGAGTAGAAGACGTAGACTTGCAATCCGGTGTTATAAATATAAGATACACAAAGAGCATAGATGAACATCGGGTTGCCTTGCACGAATCCATGTGGTCGCTATTGCAGATGTATAATGTCAAAATGGAAAATCTCATGCCCGGAAGAAAGACATTCTTTCCTAACGAGTATGACAAACCATATTCCGGAGAATGGGTAACGGCAAGTTTTAAGAAAGTATGGAAGAAAGTCAGTACGGCACACGCAAGAGCATATGATTTTCGCAGTCACTATGCGGTCGTGAACATAAACGGTTGGGATCACTGCGGCATTGAATGGATGGACAAACTCTTATATCTCAGCCGTTCCATGGGACACCGTTACATTCAAAACACATTATATTATTACAGGCTTGTACCGCTGTTTGCACACCAGTTGGAAAATCTGACAGGATGTGGGTATGAAGAACTTTTGCCTGATTTAAACGACTATTTTGAATATGAAGACTAAAGCAGAACATTCAATTATCGCCGATGCCATCCATGAGTGGCATACGGTCTATCTTCCGTGTATAAGGAATCTGAGCCATAACGCTTTAAAATCATACGGAGAGGGAATGGGAATCTATATAGACTTCCTTGAATCCTCAAAAGGAGTCACATCAAATACCCTTTGTGGGGAATGCTTCCGTAAGGACTGGATTGAAGAATGGATTGCGTGGCTGAAAGAAGTAAGAAAATGCAGCCCGCAAACATGCAATCATCGCCTCTCCATATTGAAAAATTTCCTCCGTTTCCTTGCGCACAAGAAAATCCAATTCATAAAATATGATTGTGATGCCGCTGAAATAAAAAGAATGCAGCAACCTAAAAAACAAGTGGAAGTAATCACAAAAGATACAATCAAACGGATTTTTGCAAGCATCAATACACGTACATTGATAGGTAAGAGGGATTTTGCCTTGTTCAATCTTCTATATAGTACCGGAACAAGAATAGATGAAATATTATCATTGAGGCTGTCGGCACTGCACCTGGATGAAACGAAAGGTTACATTCTTGTTTTGGGTAAAGGGAATAAACAACGTACCATTTATTTGTTGAACAGCATGGTAAGAATACTGAGACATTATGTGAAGTTGTTCCATCCGGCAAATCCGTTACCTTCTGATTTTGTATTTTTCCCCATATATGGCCATGCAAACAAAAAAATCACTTCAGAAGCGATTAGCAAGCGGTTGAAAATGTATGTTAGGATTGCGTCTCAGGGGCTACTTGAAATTCCTGTAGATTTTCATTGCCATAGTTTTCGGCATGCACGGGCTACCCATTGGTTGGAAGACGGTGTAAACTTGGCGCAGATACAAAAACTATTGGGGCATGAGAGCATTGAAACGACAATGAAATACGTAGGAGTTTCATCAGAACAAATGATACAAGCTTTATGCTCTATGGAAGACAATCTGACTTTAGGCGTTGAAAAGAAATATAAGAAAATCAGAAATAAAGATTCATTAGCAACAGTTCTTGGATTGAGATAATACTTAGTAATAAATGAGTGACTGTTCTTGAATAATGGAACAATCACTCTTTATTATCTGCTACCAAAATATAACAATTTACTGATATTCAATATAGTAAAAAGTCAAGTTGGGATAATATTTTGGTTTGGATAACTCTTGTTATCCGAAATTTCGGATAAGAGCAGCGAATCCTTCCCGAACTGCCGGAACATCGCGCAGAACTTCCGCAGGTCTTTCCGCAGAAGCGCGTCCGCCTGCCGCTTCGTCATGGTGCGTGCCGAATACCTTTCGCCCGGCTGCAACCGATGTCCATATCCTACATACGGGTGATGTTTTTCCGAATGCCAGCCCTCAAAATACTTCGTGCATCGTACTGCCCTCTCGAATGGTGGCAGCCGGTAGATAGCCGCCTGCCCGTCCGTTCCCTCATGGCGGCTGTCCCGTGCGGACACGGAACAGACCGTCAGAAGCGAACAGAGGATAGCCATGAATACACGCATCATCGTGTAAGGGGCTTGAAGTTCCCGATGGGGACAACAGTGATAACCCCGTCATCCTTCACGTTTCGGTTGTTGAAGTCAAATTCCAACTCATAGGAGTTGCCGAAATTGTCCTCCACTACCACGATGAAGTTGTGCACCTCCTCACCATCCGCCGTGTAGTACAGCCGGAACTTCTCGTTTTCGAGCAGGTAGCGGTCATTGGGCAGGAACGTGATACCGTTGTCCATTTTCAGCGTTCCTTCTCCCTCGAACTGGAAATACCGGATAGTATAGAGGGTATTGGCGAAGTCGCCCGTCTTTTTCAGCTCACAGCGTATTTCAACCGTCTGTCCCTTCGTCACTTTGTTCGGCACAGGCATAGTTTCCACCGTGAAAGGATAGGATTGCTGGATGTCCATATCGTCGTCACACGAAATAAGCGTGAGCGACACGGCGGCGAACAGGCAGAGTGCCAACGCCTTGAAGATTGATATTCTCTTGTTCTTGTTGTTCAGTATGTTCATTGTCTTTTGATTTATAAGTTATTGTTCATTTCTTTTTTCGTTGTCAGTTGCAGATACTCGTTCAAGTCCTTGCAACCGTCATAGAGGGCGGAACGGTCACAGACACGTTCCCCATAGTGTCCTTTCAGCATTTCCAACGTCCGCCGTCCGGCTTCGTCACGGTCGAGGTAACAGTCTATGCGCCCGTAACCGTCCAGATACCTCATAGCCTTTTCCACATTGGCGACGGAGTTCAGCACAAGGCAGTCGCCCGTTTCCAATCCGAGCGTGACGGCGGAAAGAAAGTCCATGAAGCCCTCGAACACGCTGCACACATCAGCCTGAGAACTTTCCATTTTGACCAGCGACACATCCTTCGGAGGCACGCTGCCTTTGAAAAAACGGCTGCGGATTTCAAAGCCGCCCGCTACGTTCGGAAAACCGACGGCGAAATACCGCTTGCCACGCACACCGTAATTCAGTCGGCAACAATACCGGGATGCAATGCCGTAAGGGATGCCACGTTCCGCCAGATAGTCCGTCAGTGGAGAATGAAGCAGTGGGGCGGTTTCCATACCCTCAAAGGCAGGTTCTGACCGTTTAGGCAGGAAAGTCGGTTTACTCACTTCGGGAACAGGCATAGGCATATTGGCGATTTCCGCTATGAACTTCACTTGTTCCATGAAGTCGTTGCTTCCGATAAACTCCCCGGCAAGCGTGAAGATGTCACCGCCCTTGCCCGTTCCGAAGTCGTACCAAAGCTGTTTTGCCACGTTCACACGGAAAGAGGGCGTGCGCTCATTGCGGTATGGCGCACGATACCACAACTCGTTGCCGCTTCTTCGGACAGGCTCATGTCCTAACCGTGTGAGGAAGTCCGCAAGGGGTATCTGCCTCATGGCGTCGATTTCCGTCCGTTCCATGCAGTGCGTTAGTTAATGATAAACTTGATGCCCACGCCCCACTGCGTATGAAACTTCCTCGTGTCGCCACCCCACAGGCAACGCTCCCGGAGATTGGCAAGCAGAGCAATACGGTCAGCCACGTAAAGCTCCATATCGAGCGTCAGCGCACCACCGTAGATGAAGGCGTCCCGGTCATGGAGCGTGGAGCCGTCATGCAGCACCTTCTCGCCCCAGTTCACTGATTCATATCCGGCAAGAGCCGAAGCCCCTGCATAGACGAACACGATTTTTCGGGCATCGGAAAGTATTTTGAAGTAGTATCCGCCCTCCGCCGTGAACTGCGCCACGGGTATTTTCCCGTCCTTGTAAGGGTTGTTCTTCAACAGGTATTCGCCACCGAACACCCATTTGTTCCCCTTTTTCGTGTAGGTGGAAAGAGCCGCCCCGAAACTGTATCCGCCGTCGTTGCCGCCGGGATTGAAGCCGTCCGCCATATTCGCCCTGACCTCGATGCCCTGCATCTTCGGCAGGCATCGCTGGGCGTGCGCCTGCCCCGTACACAGGGCAAGCGACGCGATGATTATTGCGATGTACTTTCTCATGGTCAGCGCACTTGAAGTTCGTTGATGGTATTGGCACGTACCAAGTCCTCGTTTTCAATCACGAAAGACTGGTGGCGACCTCCGTTCTTCTCGTTGAGTTCCACCACGAGGCATTTGTCATCGGGGATGGTGAACTTCGCCATCGTGAATACCGTGCGCTCGCTCTTCTTGCCCGGCACGAGCGTGGCGTAATTCTGCGCACGGAGCGGCAAGATGATCTGCTCCTGCACGGCGGTACGCTTCGCCACCTTCTTGTCCACGATTTTCCATGTGACGTAGTCCACATCGAAAGGCACGTTGCTCTGGTTCTTTATCTCCGTATGGAAATAGAGCAAACCGTTATGCGTGTAGATACCTTTAAGCAGGTACTGGATGCCGAATCGCTTGCAGCCGATGTGCTTCACCTCGCGCTTGTTCTGCTTGTGGATGGACTTCATGATAAGGCGCACCAGCATCGGGCTTTCGCTACCCAGTTCCTTCAGATAGATTTCCTGCGCGTTGTTCGGGCGGTTTACCTTCTCGCCGTCATGGATGAAGTCGCACATCTCCACGTTGAGCAGCAGCGGTTCGGCTGCATATTTCACGTTGAAGGTATAGAAACTACCGTCCTCCGTTATAACGGACATATTGGTTTCGTTCGGGAAGTTCCTCACGGTAGCTTTCACGCGGATGACGTTCTCCGCTCCGTCGGCTTTGCCCGCAATCAGGTCGGGCGAGCCTAAATCGACATAACGCACTTCCGAGGGGAAAATGACGTGGACGGTCTTGTCGTAGGTCACTTCCAAACCGTGCGGGGGAACCATGCGGTCGAAGGTCAGCTTCTTTGTCAGCCCGTGATACAGGTCGCCGTCCGCCTCCTTCTGCGGATAGACCTCCTTTGTCAAGGTCGGTTGTTGGCTTTGCCTTCCTCCTCCTTGCAAGGCATAGTCAAGCGAGCTTGCCTCTGCTCTCGCTTCATTCGTCGGTTCACTTCCATTGTCCGTTCCAACGGTTACGTTCTCCTGCGCGTTGGTAGTTACGATGCCCATAGCGAGGGCAAACATGATGATTACTTTTCTCATTACTTTGGATTTTAGTGGTAAATAAAAATTGGATTGTTGTTGCTTTTTCTGTTTTCAATTTCTGTCCTGATAGAGCATGACCTTGTACCCGGCTTTCAGATGCACTTTGACGGTACGCATCTTCTTGGCGATATACTGGCTCGTGCCTTGTATCAGCCCCTTGCCCAAGTCGGAGGCGAGCTGTGCCCCTGCGTTGGTGGAGATATTGATGCTGCTGCCCAGCGAGCCACCCATGTTGGCGGCAACCTCTCTGACGGCATTCATTTCCATCGAGTTGGGAATAAAGATACCGGGTTGCCCGTCCGTGTCATACACCGCCAGCTCTACCGGGATAATCGTACCCGCATATTCCAGCGACGTGATTTCAATATCGAGCCGTTCGCCTTGGATCTTTGCCGTGCCGACCACCACTGCATTACGGGGAATGATTTTGTCCGCCACCGCCATCGGCTCCAACAGACGGAGTTTGACAGCCTGCCCGTCCGTCACACTCTGCGCCCCATAGACGCACGCTGATATGGTGTTTTTGTCCGATACGGTCGTGACGCCCACCGCCGTATTGAAACTGCGGTTACGCTCCTGCGAGAAGGAGGCGACAAACTCGGCATTGCTCATCGGCTGTGAGAGCGAGGATACCACCTGATGCGTCACCTGCCTGACAGGTGCAGCCGTGTTCTTTCCGGTTTTCTGTACGAGATAAGGCTCTGCCGCCTGCACCGGTTCCGGCTTGCCATTGTTCTGACCGCCCATGTACTTCGCCGCCAGCTCGTAGGACTTCTCCATGAGTGCCACTTGGTCATCCATAGCGGACGCCTTGCCTTTCTCGCTCTCCAGTTCCGATTCCAGCGAGGCGATACGCTCCAACAATTCGTCCATTTCCGTGTTGTCGTTCTTCGGCTGCTCATAGAAGTTGCCGAGCGTGGCATTGAGGTCACGGTAGGCGGCTGCGGAGGATTGGATGGTTTTCGGAGCGGATGATGTTGATGTTGCTTCTTCCGCATTTCCGGGATTGGCAAGGTCGAAGTCCCTGCCACCGTCCGTTTCCGCCACCTCGCGGTCGAACATATCTCCCAGTTCTTGCATGGCGCGGCTGCGGTTCTCTTGCCGTTCCTCCATCGCTCCCTGCTCATAGGCTTTCGCCTTGTCGCCGATGATCTGGCGGTTCGCCTTGTCAGCATCGGGCATTTCGATATTGTAACCACCCGTCCCCGGTTGCTGCTCCTTGTCGGAAGATGGGGCGAATATCAGCCACATCGCCCCGATAAATACCAGTACCATAGCGGGCAGCACTATCATTTTCTGACGTTTCAACCTTTGGGCTTCGGTCAGCGGCTTGCGCTCCTTCTTCGGTTTCCCGTTGTCGGGAGCCGCCTTGTTCTCATTTTTGGGTTCATTCTTCGTCTGTTCCATATAAATAAGGTATTACGTTGTGATTGTTTTCCGGCTTCACGGACAGTTCCACCTGTCCGGCATGGTCTGTTACTATCCGGCTGCCGTCATTCCTGCCGATGTCATAGACGGCTTTGCCGAAGGTGTAGAGGGCAAGCACCGCGAAGGCGGTGAGCATCGCCAGCACGATGCGTTTGCGTGTCTTCGGGGGCAAACCGTCCAGATAGCCTTTGAGCCTTGCCACCAGCATTTTCTTTTTGTCGTGGAGCTTCCAGTACGCACGCCAAAATGATTTCCTGATTTTCTTCATGTCAGTTACCTTTTGATGGTTTGTAAATCCTTGTTCTCGATGATGGTGAATCCCTCGATGGTGAAACCGTTGGGATTGTCGTCCGAACGGGACGAGTTCAAGAGACGGCACGTCGTCACGAGGCTGCGCTCGGTGACGTTGCTTTGCCGGATGATCTTCTGCGTGGCGTAGGTCACGGCACGGTAGGGATAGCCGTTGAAGTCGCACACCACGCTGTCCACTTTCAGCACTTGGTTGATGTTCCCGGCGATGATGCGGTTGTAGTACCCCTTCTCGGCGAAGTCCGAATAGTAGTTGTACACACTTTTGTCCGCTAACAGCAGGGCGCGTTTCACATTATGCTCTATCGCGCTCTTTTCGGGCGAGAGCGTGAAGAACAGTTCGTGGAAGCGGCGCACGTGTTCCCTTGCCTCCGCCGGACGGTTCTGCGACAAGTCCTGCGAGAGAGCCAGCATCAGCGACTTGCCGTTGTCCAGCACGTAAATCTTTTCCCGTTGCCGCTCCGCGAAGCGGTAGGAACTCCACACGCTCCATACCGTTATCACGGCGCACAGCGAGAGGAAGACGATACCGAACAGGCGTATCTGCCTGAACGATGATTCGATGTTTTTGAGTGACTTAAATTCCATTGTTGTTTATTCGTTTTTAATTGTCAGTTGATTATTTCAGCAGCTTTCCGGCACGTCCGACCATGTTGCCTGCGGCTGCACCCGCCACGCTGCCCGCCATGCCTCCGGCTCGTCCTGCCGTCTGGTTCACGTTGCGACCGTAGCTTCCCATGCCTCCGGCTTGGATAATCCAGCCCGCCACCGTGGGGATGGTGAAGTAGCCGATGATACCGATTATCATGAAGACGATGTACACTCCGTCGCTCGAATCCAGCGAGAAGTTCGGGTCAGCCTGCATCCGTTCGATGTCGCTTTGCAGCATCAGCACCTGTATCTTCGCCAGTATGGTGCTGAACATATCCGACACGGGCAGCCACAGATAGACCTGAATGTAGCGGCATATCCACTGTGTGAGCGTACTTTGGAAGCCGTCCCACACCGATATGGCGAAGGCTATCGGACCGAGTATCGCCAGCACCACAAGAAAAAAGGTGCGGATGGTGTCTATCACGAGGGCGGCGGCTTGGAACATCAGTTCCAATATCTCGCGGAAGAAGTCGCGGATGCCCTTCTTCATGTTGTACATCCCGCGCTCGATATACATTCCCGCCATCGTCACCATGTCACCGGGCGACCAGCCCAGTTCCTCCAGTTGTTTGTCAAATTCCTCGTTCGACACGAGATAGGCGGTTTCGGGGTTGCGCATCATCGCCTCGTATTCCAGTTTGTCCTTCTGCTCACGGTATCGGTTCATGTCCAGCGTTTCCGCCTCCAGCATCTTTGCCGTACCCTGCACGACGGGCGACATGATGCTGTTTATCGTACCCAATACCACCGTCGGGAAGAACATGATGCACAAACCTATCGCAAACGGGCGGAGCATGGGGAACACGTCTATCGGCTCGGCTCTCGCCAGCGACTGCCAAACGCGATATGCGACGTAGAACAACGCTCCCAGCCCGGCGATGCCTTTCGCCACGCCCGCCATGTCCTCGCACAGCGGCATCATCTGCTCGTAGAGGGAGCGCAGAATCTGGTGAAGGTTGTCGAAATCCATAGGCTACCAGTATCTTTCGTTGGCATTCCCGTACAGCCCCATGATGCGGTCGAGGTCGTTCTTCTTCTTTGCCCGCAGGTAGCTCACGCTGATGTTCTTGTTGGTGTAGTAGCTCACGAGGTTGCGGTAACGCTTCATCTTGGAGTAGCAGCGTTCCACCACGTCCATGCGCTCCTTGTCTGTCATGGAGAGCGTGGTGATGTTCACCACGTTCTTCAGCTCCGTCAGCACATCGTTGGATTCCTCCAGCAGCTTCGTGTAGCCGAAGGCGATGGCTCCCAGTTCCTCCACCGTGAAGTTGTCGTCACGCATCATCTTTTGGAAACTGGTTACATAGGTGTCGGTGATGTCACCCACCATCAGGATGGTCTGCTGCACCTTCCGGGCGTCCTTTACCAGATTGTTCACGGATTTGAGTGCGTCGTAATACTTCTTACCCTGCTCGTAAATCTTCACCGTTTCTTGAAAATTCTTTATCATATTCTGGGCGGTCGTGGAAGTGTGTACCACGTTCTTGGAAGTGTTCACGATGCTCTGCGCGATGTTGGACGGGTCTATCACCGCCCACTGTGCGCTTGCCCTGCCGATTGCAAACAGGCATAGGCAGATAATAAGTGTCATTCTTGTTCTCATGTTACTTTGGATTTTAGTGGTTATCGTTATTGTTCGCTTATCGGATGGTCCGGTTTCGGGTTCACGCGCACATAGTCCCCGTTGGGCGAGAAGGTCAGGATGTCCGTCGCTTCGTTGTAGGACACGTCGATACGGAATCTGGTGTTCATGAACAGGTTGCCGTTCTCCTCCTGCAAGAGATAGGTTTCCGGCTTCAGTTTGCGGCGCAGCCCGCTCCGCTTGAATACCGTCACCTTATAGGCTTCGCCCTCCTTGTAGATAAGCACGTCGGGCTTTCCTTCCAAGCTTTCCCAGTTCCCACAAAGCAGGTCACGGCGGTTGTCCGCTACATCGCAGGATTGTAGCACCATGACCGCCAGCCCGATTAAACACTTGCTGACTTGCAGCATTTTCGTTCTTGATATACTCATACGCATTTTCTTTTTTAGTTGATGAATCTGTTTTTACTTATTGCCTATTCCTTGTTTCTCCGTCTTTCGGCAAGCTGCCGGATGGCGGCTTCAATGTCGCCGCCCAACTGCTCCGCCAGACGGTAAACCTCTACTTTTTCCGTTTCTTCGGTGGTGTACGCCAGATACTCTTCAGCACTAACTTCGGTGGCATAGACCGCCGACTGCGTGCCGCCCAGTCCTATCCACACTTCCTTGTAGAGCCTTGACGGGTTGTTCGCCATGTTGATGGAGAGTATCTGCGACTTCTCCTTCTCCGTCAGCCCCAACAGGGACTGTATGGCATCAAACTTGTTCATGTACTTCCGCTGGTCGAGAAGTATCTTACAGTCGGAGTTGTTGATGATGCTCTCCTTGACCACGGGCGAGGAAATGATGTCGTCCACCTCCTGCGTCACCACGATTGCCTCCCCGTAATACTTGCGCACGGTCTTGTACATATAGCGCAGGTACTCAGCCATGTTCGCCGAAGAGAGAGCCTTCCAAGCCTCTTCCACTATCAGCTGTTTGCGCACGCCTTTCAGACGGCGCATCTTGTTGATGAAGGCTTCCATGATGATGATGGTCACGACCGGGAAAAGCTCGCGATTTTCCTTAATACTGTCAATCTCGAAGACGATGAACCGCTTGCCGAGCAGGTCGATGTTCTCCGTGGAGTTAAGCAGGAAGTCGTAGCGTCCGCCCCGGTAATACTGCCGCATGGTGGTGAGCATATTGTCGATGTTGAAGTCGGACTTCTCCACCTTTATCTCACGTTCCGCCAGTTCACGGCGGTAGTCGTCGCGCATATACTCGTAGAAGGTGTTGAACGAGGGGACGATGCCCCGGTCAGCCCTGATACGTTCGATGTATGCGTTCACCGCACTGCCCAGTTCGCCGCTTTCCGTCTTCGTCACCTTGTCGTCCTCCGACTTCCAGAGCGTCAGCAGCAATGTCTTGATGCTGTCCTTTTTCTCCACGTCGAACACGTAATCATCGGTGTAGAATGGGTTGAACGAAATCGGTTTCTCCTCCGTGTAGGTGAAATACACGCCGTCCGCCCCGTTTGTCTTGCGCCGGATCATCTCGCACAAGCCCTGATAGGAGTTTCCCGTGTCCACTAATACCACGTGCGTACCCTGCTCGTAATATTGTCTCACGAGGTGGTTCATGAAAAACGACTTGCCGCTGCCCGAAGGACCTAACACGAACTTGTTGCGGTTGGTGGTGATGCCCCGCTTCATCGGCAGGTCGCTGATGTCGAGGTGCAACGGCTTTCCCGTCAGCCTGTCCACCATCTTGATCCCGAAGGGCGAGAGCGAACTGCGGTAGTTGGTTTCCTCCGTGAAGAGGCACACCGCCTGCTCGATGAAGGTGTGGAAACTCTCTTCCGCCGAGAAGTCCGCCGCGTTGCCGGGCATCGCCGCCCAGTAGAGCGTCGGGCAGTCGATGGTGTTGTGGCGCGGCACGCACTCCATACTGGCAAGCTGGCTGCCCACATCATTCTTGATATGCTTCAGCTCCTCCGCATCGTCGCTCCATGCCATGACGTTGAAGTGCGCCCTCACTGAGGTCAGCCCGTAGGAGTGCGCCTCGTTCAGGTATTGCTCTATCCACTCGCGGTTGATGCTGTTGCTCCTACTGTATCGGGAGAGCGACTGCATATTGCGGGCGGACTTCTCGAACTTCTGCAGGTTCTCCTCGCTGTTGTCCAGAATCACATACTGGTTGTAGATGTGGTTGCAGGGCAGCAGCAATCCCACGGGAGAGGCAAAGGAGAGGCGGCAGTCGCTTCGATCCGTGGAGAGTTTCTCGTACCGGATGTCGGTAGCCACCTTTCCGGGCATATCCTCAGCGTCGGAGAGGGTGTGCAGGCAGAGGCGGTTGTCGCCGATGCGCATCTCCTTTGCCGAGAGGTCGATGTCCTGCAGGGTCGCGTTGTCTTCGGGCATGAGCGAGAAGTAACGCTCGATCAGTCCGGCGGATTTCTCCGTGCCGACAATCTCATCGGTGGCGAGCCTGCGGAGTTTCACAAAGCCGCTGTCATTCATGATGCGCTCGAACTGTTCGGCGGCTTCCATGAACTTTCCGGCGGTTTCCCTGTCCAGCTCTTTCGGGATGATATGCCCACGGCACAGCGTGCTGAAGTTACTCTGCATCCGGTTACGCTCCTTCGTCGTCTTGGTCAGGTAGAGATAGCAGGTGTGTTTCAGGTACGGACGCTCGTTGAAGTGGCGTTCAAAGGAGCGGCTCAAGAAACTCATGTCGTCTTTCTGTAACTCCGGCTTGTAGCGTTCCTTGATGAACCAGTCCTGCTTATGCACGACACAGAAGTCCGGCAGCACCTTGATAGCCTTGCACCAGCAACCGTGTATCGCCTCGTACTCCGCGCCCGTCACGGTGTAAAGCTCCGGCAGTTCCACCTCGAAAGCCACCGTGATGTCGGCGTCTTTGGAAATGATGCAACCATGCTCCACAGCTAATAGCGGGAACTTGTTTTCCAGTGTTGTCATTTTGGATGTATTTCTCATGTCGTTTCTTCCTTTCGTTGCCGTTTGAATAATCGGGTGATCCGCCGCCGGTTGATAAGGTATCGGGGATGGCTCCTTGCCGCTCCCAATTTCATCAGCCCGTGTTCGCCGTACCGGGCGTTCAGCGCGAAGGTCTGCCATACGAGGACGGAAGACGATGCCGCGCCGAAGCCGATACATACCCACTGGTCGATGCCGACCATGTAGAGGATGACGAACAGGACGAAGAGAGTCAGCAGACCTCCGCAGAAGATGAAGAGGTACTGAGCCTTTAGACCCTTGAACTCGACCGGACGGCCGATACCTTTGTTTATCGGGTATTCAGCCATACATTGTTTATTAAAGGAAGAATGAGCGCAGGATAGTCGCAGCGACAATCAGGAAGATACAAGCCCCGAACCATGAGGCGGCTGTCTTGCTCGTGTCGGGGTCGCCGGACGAGAACTTGCCATAGACTTTCACGCCGCCGATAAGCCCGACTACCGCGCCGATGGCGTAAATCAGCTTAGTGCCCGGATCAAAGTAACTGGTGACCATAGAAGTAGCTTCCGTGATACCTGCGATACCGTTTCCCTGCGCAAATGCGGAGGCGGTTGCGGCAATCATAAGTGCCGCAGAGATGATTAACTTTTGTCTGATGTTCTTGTTCATAAACTGTTCTTGTTTTGTGCCGTCCAAAGGGTGGATAGTCCTTTTTCGGGCGGTTGATACTTGATTACTTTACTTTGGTTTAGTGGTTGCCCGTTTGTTTCCACGGACTTGGGTGTGTCCGTTGCGGGTTGGCTGTACCTTGTACTGCCGTGCGCATGGTGTGATGCCGTCTTACGTTTTCATTTCCACTCTTTTTAGTCGTTATACATAGTCCCGGATATTGAACTCGTCAATGTTGTCGGGTACGGTAAATTCCTTTTTCGGCTTCTTCAGCCGGACTTCGATAAGCCCCTTGATACGGATGCTCAGTTCCGTCGAGCCGGACATCAGTTTCTCGTACAGTTCCGTTCCTTCCATATCGGAGAAGACCTTTGCCGCACGTTCCCGGTCTGCCGTTGTCGCTTCCGGGTTCTTGGCTGCCCTGACCGCATCGTCTATCTCGTCAAAACTGCTTCCCGTAGCTCTCGGTGTGTCGGGCGTTCCGTTCTCCGGTTCATCCTCCCCGAACTCCAGTTCCGAAGGCGGGATGCTCGTGAAGGTTTCATCGAGTTTTTCCTCCGGAACTTGTGCCGGGCGGGACACGGTTTCCGTGTTTCCGTCGTCAAAAGTAGCCTCTTCCTCCGACAGCTCAATGCCTTTTTCCGAAGTGGCGGCTTCTTGCGTCGGTATGGCAGCGGTTGTCCGGGTTGATGCCATCTTGAAACGGGTTTTGCCGATGATGTCCGATGTTTCTGCGGGAGGTGTTTCCCGTGCCGTTTCCTGCTTCACCTCCGTGCCGCCCAATGACCGCCATAGCCCGGCAATGCCTTTAAGGAAGCGGACGAATCTCGTTTCCATGATGCGGTCGTAGAGCAGCAGGAACAGGAACCACAGGTTGCAGCCGACCGATACGGTCAGGAGAATGTCAGTCATGTTCATAGTTCTACTCTGGGGACTGCGTTTAACATACGGTTCAGTTCGTCACGGTGTGTACGGAGAAACTCGCTTACCACGTTCTCAGTGAAGTCGGCCATTGTGACTTCACCATCACCCAGCCAGCGGACAATCATAGCAACCTTGTCATGGGTCTCTTTGCTGATGGACACTTGTTTCCCTTCCCTTGCCTTGAAGCCTGATTTTTTCAGGAAGGCACGATAGTCATTCTTTTTTCTTCTCATTTCTTTTCCTTTTTGATGATTAAAATACTGCGTCGTAATTCCGGGCGTAAAGGCTCTTTATCGCCTCTTCGCACTGGTTGAAGTAGTGTGTAAGCACATGGTCGATGTAGGCGGACAGCGATAGCCTGTCATGCCCGATCACACGGGTTATGCGCATGATGCGGTCGTGGTACTCCGGGCGCACGTATGCCATCTTCCCCTCGCGTGCCTTTACTTCGGGTTCACGGATGAAAAACCGTTCATAGTCCTTTTCTCCACATTTGCCGCTTACCGGCACGGGCGACAGGATTTCCACACTCGCCTGCACTTGGGCAAGCATACCTCCGCCGTCATGGTGCGGACTTCTGTTTTTCTGGTTCTTTTCCTGATTCATATCCATATTCAAATTAAGTCTTCACGTTGTTTCTTGTACAGTTCGTTTATTTTCTCCTTGTGCTGTTCCAGGTGTTGGCGCAGCACGGTGTCCACGTAGCCGCCTACCGATATTTCCCGTCCGGCGATGTCATTCACGATTTTAAGAATCTTGCTGTGTACGTCGCGGCTGATATAGACGCACTGGCGTGTCTTTATCTCGTTGCGGCGAAGGAACAGACCGGAATAGTCATCCTCCTGCCGTTTGCGACGGGCGGTGTCTTTCTGTACCTTCTCCCTTGACGGGGATGCCGTGGGCGGTGGTTCCGTTTCCGGGACGCTTTCTTCTTCGGGGGCAGGCACGGATGGCTCCTGCACACGGTACAGGGTCCCGTCCTGCTTGCGTCTGCCGATGGAGGCTATTAACAGTTCCTCGTCGATGCCTTCGGTGTTCACTTTCCTGCTGCCCATGCTCATTGAGGTTTGATGATACGGCTTATCTCTTCCGAGAACTCACGGATGCCGCTCCCTTTCAGTAGGGATGCATCCATCGGGAAGATGGTCGAGCGGAAAACGCTCTTGCGCTCTTCCGAGAGGTCGCGCCGGAACTTCTTGCTGTCGGGCAGGCGGGTGGACAACACCGACAGCCCCATTTCGGCAATCACATCTTCATACAGGTCGTACAGCCCGTTCTTTTCCCTGCCGTCCACCATCGTCCAGAACAGGTACAGCCCTTTTGTTTTCGCCTGTCCCGTCGTCATGAGATTGTCACGGAACATCACGGCGAATTGCAGGGTGCTTTCCACGACGAAGCGGTCGGCACTCATGGGCGCGAAGATGTAGTCCATCTGCGAGAGGGTCTTTACAACCCCGTTGCTTTTCAGCGTTCCCGGCATATCGAAGAACACGATGTCCGGTTTCACTTCTTCTTCGGCAAGCATCCTTTCGGCATCGTCAAGGGCGTTGAGGGCGTCGCTTGCAATGACCGGATAGGCGTTCTTTTTTATTTTGCGGAAATGGTCACACGCGAGTGCCTTGAAATAGAGGCTCTCGTCGATAAGTTTCGTTTCGCGTTCGCGCAGCCCGTGGATGCTGTGTTGCGGGGCGTCGCAATCTATGACGGCGACATTGTGACCTTGCACGTTGTGGAGGTAGCTGGCGGCAAGAGCCGTGACGGTCGATTTTCCGATACCTCCCTTTTGTGTTGCGAATGCAACGAAGATTTCATTACTCATGGTTCTATTGCTTTTAATGGTTGATAAATTGTTTTCCTGTTCCTGTACGGAAGCGGTGACATACATATCCGCGTCCGTGAATCATTATCCGGGCGGTTCGTCACGTATCCGCTTCAATGGTGAAGCCGGGATTCGGATAACCGATGAATGACGGCATTGCGTCATGAAGTCATTGAATCCGTGAATCACCGCGTCACTGGAAAACCGGGTATCCGACGGTTCGGATATTCGGTTTGGCAAATATCCGCCGAAGCGGTTTGCCGGGTATCTGAAAGTTCCTTTTTCCATATCTTCAAATCGTTCGTTTCTTGAATCATGCTGCAAATAAACAAGGATATTTTTGAATCCGTATCACTTCTCCGGCAAGTGGCAGCACGTTGCGCCGGTTGGCACTGATTGTCCGGGTCAAGCCTCTGTCCGATACCGTGTTAAGGGCGTAACTTTGCACCCGAACGGCAGGGTTCGCCGCAGGTGGCGCAGCCCGGAGTTTGAAAGGCATTCCCCCAATCCGTCCCCGACGGATTTTTATGTTCACCTGAACATAGCAAGGTATGTTTTCAGCCGCTCAAAATATTTTGAGCAGCCACGAAAACGCCTTGCCCTTGCAGGGGGGCGGGCTTACCCTCCGAAGTCGGGAAGCCTCTCAAACCTGCGGTGCTGTGCCTCGAAGCGGCGGCTTATGCCGTCAAACCGCTAAATCCAAAGTAATATGAGTGAAAAAAGAAGAAACAAAGGCGGGAGAAATCCCAAACTCGATCCGGCGGTGTTCCGCTACACCGTCCGTTTCAGCGAGGAGGAACACAACCGTTTCCTCTCCATGTTCGAGAAGTCGGGCGTTTACGCCAAGTCGGTCTTCCTGAAAGCGCACTTCTTCGGGCAGCCGTTCAAAGTGCTGAAAGTGGACAAGACGCTGGTGGACTACTACACCAAACTGTCCGATTTTCATGCGCAGTTCCGCGCGATAGGCACGAACTACAACCAAGTCGTGAAGGAACTGAGGCTGCATTTTTCCGAGAAAAAGGCGATGGCGTTGCTCTACAAGCTGGAGCAACAGACCGTCGAACTCGTGAAACTGAGCCGCCGGATTGTGGAACTTTCAAGAGAGATGCAGGAAAAATGGTCGCAAAAATCAGTGTAGGAAACTCGTTGTACGGCGCACTTGCCTACAACGGGGAAAAGATCAACGAGGCGAAAGGGCGGCTTCTGACAACCAACCGCATCTACAATGACGGTTCGGGGACGGTGGATATCCACCGGGCTATGGAGGACTTTCTCGCTCTGATGCCCGTGCGGTCGAAGGTGAAGAAACCGGTGGTGCATATCTCGCTCAATCCGCATCCCGACGATATTTTGACGGACACAGAACTTCAGGACATCGCACGGGAGTATCTGGAGAAGATGGGGTTCGGCAACCAGCCGTATCTCGTTTTCAAGCATGAGGACATCGACCGCCACCATCTGCATATTGTGACGGTCAGGGTGGACGAGGAAGGCAGGAGCATAGACACCCGGAATAACTTTTACCGGAGCAAGCAGATAACACGCGAACTGGAACGGAAATACGGGCTGCACGACGCGGAACGCAAGAACCGCCGTCTTGATACGCCGCTGCGCAAAGTGGACGCTTCTGCGGGCGACGTGAAGAAGCAGGCGGGGAATCTGATTAGAGAACTGAACCGCAGATACAAGTTTCAGACGATGGGCGAATACCGCGCCCTTCTTTCCTTATATAATATGACGGTGGAGGAAGCGCATGGCAATGTGCGCGGACGTGAGTATCACGGGCTGGTCTATTCCGTCACGGACGATAAGGGTAACAAGGTCGGTAATCCTTTCAAGTCCTCACTGTTCGGGAAGTCCGTCGGCTATGAAGCCGTACAGAAGAAGTTTGCCCGTTCCAAGCAGGAGATTAAGGACAGGAAACTTGCTGACATGACGAAACGCACCGTCTTTTCCGTGCTGGAAGGCACGTATGACAAGGAGAAGTTTGTTGCCACGCTCAAAAGGAAGGGCATCGACACCGTGCTACGCTACACGGAGGAAGGGCGCATCTATGGAGCCACGTTCATCGACCACCGCACGGGCTGCGTGTTAAACGGCTCACGCATGGGCAAGGAACTTTCTGCCAACGCCTTGCAGGAACACTTCACGCTGCCTTATGCCGGACAGCCGCCGATTCCGCTCTCCGTTCCGGTGGAGGAACTGGAGAACAGGCAAGGATATTCCGGAGGGGAATACGAAAGCCATTCCAGCGGCATGAACCTGTTTGCCCCCGAAGGTCCGGCAGTGGACGCTGAAGAGGAAGCCTTCATCCGGGCGATGCAGCGCAAGAAGAAAAAGAAGAAGCGCAAGGGCTTGGGAATGTAATCAAGAGTATCAACAGTCAAAAAAATCAATGTATGTCACAACAAGAAGACGATTTGAGGGCATTGGCGAAAATCATGGATTTTCTGCGTGCCGTGAGTATTATTTTAGTGGTCATGAACGTGTACTGGTTCTGCTACGAAGCAATCCGGCTTTGGGGGGTGGACATCGGTGTGGTGGACAGAATACTGATGAACTTCAACCGCACGGCGGGGCTGTTCCGTTCCATCCTGTACACGAAACTGTTTGCCGTTCTCCTGCTTGCCCTGTCCTGTCTGGGGACAAAGGGCGTGAAGGGTGAGAAAATCACTTGGGAACGAATCTGGACAGCCCTTGCCGTTGGCTTTGTGTTGTTCTTCCTCAACTGGTGGATACTGGCTTTGCCGCTCCCGATAGAGGCGGTGACGGGACTGTATATTCTGACCATCGGCGCAGGTTATGTCTGCCTGCTGATGGGCGGTCTGTGGATGAGCCGCCTGTTGAAGCACAACCTCATGGACGATGTATTCAACAACGAGAACGAGAGTTTCATGCAGGAAACACGGCTCATAGAAAGTGAGTATTCGGTCAATCTTCCGACACGGTTTTACTACAAAAAGCGTTGGAACAACGGCTGGATCAATGTCGTGAATCCCTTTAGGGCTTCTATCGTGTTGGGTACGCCGGGCAGTGGAAAATCATACGCTGTGGTAAATAATTTCATCAAGCAGCAGATTGAAAAGGGCTTCTCGATGTATGTGTACGACTTCAAATTCAGCGACTTGTCCACGATAGCCTACAATCATCTGCTGAACCACCCGGAGGGCTACAAGGTGAAACCGAAGTTTTATGTGATAAACTTCGATGACCCGCGACGCTCACACCGTTGCAATCCTATCCACCCGGACTTCATGGAGGATATTACAGACGCTTACGAGAGTGCGTACACGATTATGCTCAATCTCAATAAAACGTGGGTGCAGAAGCAGGGTGACTTCTTCGTGGAATCACCTATTATCTTGTTTGCCAGTATTATATGGTATCTCAAAATCTATAAGGGTGGTAAGTATTGCACGTTTCCCCATGCCATTGAGTTCCTGAACCGCCGTTACGAGGATATTTTCCCGATTCTTTCTTCATATCCCGAACTTGAAAACTACCTCTCACCATTCATGGATGCTTGGCTCGGTGGGGCGGCTGAGCAGCTTCAAGGGCAGATAGCATCGGCGAAAATTCCGCTCTCGCGCATGATTTCCCCGCAACTCTATTGGGTAATGTCGGACAGCGAGTTTACGCTGGATATCAACAATCCCGAAGAGCCGAAAATCCTGTGCGTGGGTAACAATCCCGACCGTCAGAATATTTATGGTGCGGCTCTCGGTCTGTATAACTCCCGTATCGTAAAGCTCATCAACAAGAAGGGGATGCTGAAGTCGTCGGTCATTATAGATGAACTACCGACGATATATTTCAAGGGGCTGGACAACCTTATTGCCACCGCACGAAGCAACAAGGTTGCCGTGTGTCTGGGCTTTCAGGATTTCAGCCAGTTGGTGCGCGACTATGGCGATAAGGAAGCTAAAGTCGTGATGAACACCGTCGGTAATATCTTCTCCGGGCAGGTGGTGGGTGAAACCGCCAAGACGCTATCCGAACGCTTCGGAAAGGTCTTGCAGAAACGGCAGTCCATTTCCATCAACCGGCAGGACGTTTCCACCTCTATCAATACGCAGATGGACGCGCTTATCCCGCCCAGCAAGATTTCCGGCTTGACGCAGGGAATGTTTGTCGGTTCTGTGTCCGATAACTTCAACGAGCGCATTGAACAGAAGATTTTTCACTGCGAGATTGTCGTGGATGCAGAGAAGGTGAAACGCGAGGAAAAAGCCTACAAGAAGATACCCGTCATTACCGACTTCACGGACGAGGATGGCAACGACCACATGAAGGAAACGGTGCAGGCGAATTACAGGCGCATCAAGGAGGAAGTCAAGCAGATTGTTCAGGAGGAACTGGAGCGGATTGCCAACGACGACAATCTGAAACACCTGTTACAGCAGAAATAACCGGGCTGACGTGAGGCAATGAAAGCGGGCGGAACAAAGTATCAAACTTGCTCCGCCCGTTATTCTTTAGGGATTCTTAGTCTATCTTCTCATACGCTCCATCTCTTCGTCACGGAGCATCTTCTCGTTCAGTTTTTCCTGCATTTTGTCAAGGAAGTAGGTGCGGCTCTCGTTCTTCCGGCGTTTGATGTCGATGTAGAAACGGTAGCAGTCCTTTGATTCCACGCCGAATATTTTGTACAAGAGCGGGGCGAGCTGTTTGAGCGGCATATTGCCGTTGTTGATGCAGCCCATCACGTCTATGCCGTATATCAGCTCCACGAGGTCGATGGCATTGCCCGTCCATTGAAGAAGGCTGGCGGTGGTTTCTGTTGCGTTGTTGGCGGATATTAGTGGTGGCACTTGGGGCGTGGCAAGGAATTTCTGCATCTTTCTTACGAAAGACAGAGCCTTGCTGACGTAGGCGGCAATCTCTCTTTTTTTCTTCTGACAGATTACGTACGGGATGGT
>NZ_QSOO01000012.1:146258-147435 GCF_003436255.1 Bacteroides sp. D20
TTTTTTCTTCTGACAGATTACGTACGGGATGGTGCTGCAACTCGATTTCGATGTAGGCAAGCGCGATGACGGTAAGGTTCATGTCCATGCCGCCGTTGCACAGTTCGATCACTTGGGTGGCGAAAGCCGTGTATGCCGTTTCCATATTGCAGTCGCCGGCTTCGTTTATCAGGCGGAAAAAGTCGGTTTCCGCCAGCAAGAAATAATTCATGGTTCTGTCAATTTTGAAAATTACACTTTGTTTTCTGCGTGCGCACATGAATATAATTGGCAAAAAACGCGGCAGAAAATAAAAAATCCAACACTCAATTTTACAAAGTGCTGGATTTCAGAGGTATAAAATTCAGTATTTTTTCACAAGGACAAATTATC
Source organism: Bacteroides sp. D20 (assembly GCF_003436255.1). Taxonomy (NCBI): domain Bacteria; kingdom Pseudomonadati; phylum Bacteroidota; class Bacteroidia; order Bacteroidales; family Bacteroidaceae; genus Bacteroides; species Bacteroides sp. D20. Next base: position 146,631 of record NZ_QSOO01000012.1, read on the forward strand.
TCCGACTTAAATTGTTTGTAATCGGAACATTTATTCTATTCCTGAAAATAGAAATGTATGCTTGCCGCACATTTTGGCTATCTTGCTTTTTTATCAAGGATATAGATAATGCGACATACACCGTTGGGATAGCTTTTCAAAGAGGAAAGCGTCCAGTGTTGCTCTGGCAGAGCCGACTTAAAAAAATGTCGTCCGCTTCCGGATATGAAAGGAACGGTGTATAGTATGATTTCATCCACAGCGTGCATCCGCAGCAGTCCGTTTATATAGTCTGCCGTGTCCGGTGTGGCTTCCGCGAGGTAACGGATGTTTGTGCAGTCTTTTCTCCATTCGTGCAGCATTGAAATGGAATAGTCCGGTGTCACACGGTAAAAGGCTTTCTTCCTGATTTCATCAAGACCGCAACGGTCAAGGCACAAATCCTGATGTGCTTTATCATATAACTCTGAAGAAAGACATCCGTCCATCGTCAGTACGGCGAGAATCTGAACTTTACCCATAATCGTTTCCTTTCGTTAGGCAAGGGTAAAAAAGTAGCGTGCAATTCACACTACCTTCAAGCGATGGCTCTGGTAAAGCCTTTACGGAGAGTACGTGAATGCACGCTATGCGTAAGCATAGCATAAGCATCACGCAATCGTCTCCGTAGTTCCAATTTACCAGATTTTCGCTTGAAACGCCTTGCGGTCTTATCCTATATGTTGGCGGCGAAAAGCTCCTGCCAATCGCCGTTTTTCTCAAATGTTATGCAAAGATAGCCAAATTCAGTGAATTACGGGCTATGATTGCTTGAATTTATATTTAA